>JBFHIK010000133.1:0-7121 GCA_041596555.1 Methanosarcina sp. | reverse complement strand
TGATTTCGGAGCTTGAGGCTTTTCCTTCCAGACTTCTCAAGCTTGTAACCGTGTGTGATGCAATTTGCGTTTCCTGCCCCAGTAAAAGGGAATGTGCCAGCCAGGAATCTGTCCTCTCCCGCAGGATCAGGCAAATGGATCTCGTTGTCCTGGAGAAATTAAGGATAGATGACGGAACTGTTGTGAAGGCAGACGAAGCTTTCGGGCTCATAAATTCAAAACTTAACAAAGCTTCAGATGTCGAAGAGGTATGCGGGACCTGCAAATGGAGGCAGAAGTGCCTCTGGTATATGCAGGTAGGAGAATAAGAAGAAGGTCTGGAGTCAAGCCCGGGAGAGGTTGAGTTCCCGGCTTAAAACGCTTTTTTAATCTTTTTGCCTTAACCTCTTTTTCAAGTTTTTTGCCTTAAACCTTTTTTCAAGCTTTTTGCCTTATTTCCGGCTATTCACTTTAAGCCGGCACTGATCTCATAGATTTTTGCAAGAAATTCAATGTTCTGGACTGCATTTTGTTCTATCCCCAGCTCATCCGGGGAAAAGCCGAGAGCAAGCCCAAGGAGCTGGGAGTAATGGAGAACGGGGATAGAGTAGTCAGTTCCGAACTTCTCATTGACTGCAAGCTGCCCCTTGTCAAACTGAAGGTGGCAGAAGGGGCATGCATTGACAATACAGTCTACTTTTGCATTTCGGATGCATGCAAGCTTATGTTCAAGCATTTCCAGGGATTCGGCTGCGTGCCCTGAACGGACGCCTCCTCCTGCCCCGCAGCACATCATTTTGTCGGTATAATCCACACTTTTTGCGCCAGTGGCTTCAACCAGCTCATCAAAGAATACCGGAGCTTCCGTTTCTCCAAGGTTTCTATCTTTTGAAGGCTTGATCAGGTGGCATCCGTAATGAAGGGCTACTCTCAGGTCAAGAGAGGTCGTGATGAAGCTCCTGAGTTTTTCAGGTCCGAATTCCCTGTACAGAAACTCAATTATGTGCCTTACCTCTGCGGTCCCCTTAAACTCCATGCCTATCTCTTTGAGGCAGGTGTTTGTTCGGGCTTTCATTTCCGGGTCTTTTTTAAGTTCTATATTAGCGTCTGCCAGGGACCCGTAGCACCCGTTGCAAACTGTCAGGACATCTCTCTCCATTTTTTCCGAGAGGACGATGTTTCGGCTGGCAAGGGCAAGCCAGGTTGCTTTATCAAAAGACTTGAACACGCCGGGGGCAGGGCAGCAGGAGGCTCCAGGCAGGTCGGATGCATCAACTTCAAGTTTCTGCAGGCAGATTTTTGTTGCTTTTTCAATTCCAGGGTAGCGGTTGGGTACGATACATCCAAGAAACAGCGATAGTTTTGCCATAATTTTCTGCCTCCTTATCTTTCAGCCACCAGCTCGTCAAATTTGCAGGTTTTGAGAAGGGTTTTCAGCCCTTCAAGAGCTTCCGGATATTTCTGGACGGTTTCAGGTATTGGGTCCAGCCCGAGTTCTTCTCTTTTTTTCTTTGTTTCCTCATCAAGGGGGACTGCATGTCCGCACTCAAGCACCATTTTCGAAACAAGGCGGTGTTCGGGAAGCATGAACCCTTCCCTGACTGCGAGCCTCCTTAGCTCAAGAATGGCATCTGTAATTGGTATTCCACGTGGGCAGCGCTCCTGGCATGTGTAGCAGGTTGTACAGAGCCATAGGGCATCATCTGAGAGAACAGTAGCTCTGTTCTTGCGCGCATCTCTAATTATTCTTCGGGTATTGAGCCCGGTATGCCGTCCCGAAGGACAGCTTCCTGTGCATGTGCCGCAGTGCATGCAGGAAAGTACGTCAAGTCCTGCTGCCTTTAACACTTTTAGCAGTTCTTCACTCATACAGGTTCACTGTCTGGTTTTGAGTCTGGTTTTTATATTGATTCTTCAGTTTTAGAAAAGTAAATAGAACCGAAAGAAACAGATTGGGGTAAAACACTGCATTAAGGGCAGAATTCCTTATTTTCAGAATGAATAAACCTATCCACTGGATTATTTCAGGGGATTTCCAGCAAGTTACTTCTTTTCAGGTTGTTTTTTGCAGAGTATTTTTTGCAGATTTTTCCCGCGGGCTACTCTCTCAATCAGGTTACTCTCTCAATCAGGTTACTCTCTCAATCAGGTTACTCTTTTGATGATTCTCTTCCGGTAAGTTCTCTAGTATATGTTCGTATTACTCTCATAATATTTAACATAAACTAAATCTATTCGGGGTCAAATCCGAGATCGAGAGATGAACCCCAGTTCTCGAATGTTTTTTGGAGGCTTTTTTGCAAACAAAATTAGGGCATCTCTTTTCAGGGGTTGTTGTAACCTTATTTTTTAATCTCACTTTTCGGGTCCGGTCTCGTGTCTATGGGTAAAGGTTATATTTTTTTATGTTTCGTAAACCGTTGACATCCTATAATATATCTGTTATTATATAAAAAACAGGTTATTTATACGGAACCCCACATCCCAAACAGGTTTCTACTCTTTGTTTCTACTCTTTACATGTAGCCTTCGCCCTGATATATTCTTCCGGCTTTTTTTCTATTTTATTTCTCAGGAGAAGTTTATCCCAAGGTCTTTAAGCCCATTCAGTTTTGCGAGATTGATCAGCAATGGTGTCAGAGATTCCATGGTGTTTGCTTGCTTAAGAGGTCCTCCGTCCAGCGGTTTAAGGCAGCCCATATTCCGTGTAAGCTCCATAACAAGTTTCTTTGCTTCGGCATCGTCGCTGCATACAAGCGCATCATGTACGGCTTTGCATTTAACAACATCTTTGAGTTTTCCTGCAGGAATGTTGTGGAAAGCTGCAACAACTCTGGTAGATTCCGGGACATTTTTCTTGATTGCAAGGGCTGCTGAGCCTTCTTCCGGTGGCCGGTATGCCATAAGGCCCTCTTCTTTTACCATCGGGACCACAGGTGAAATAATGATCTTATTTTCAATTGCCTCTCTTATCTCTTCCAGCAAAGGCAAAACGTGGTCAAAACGGATCGTAAGTATTATTACTTCGGCTGCCTGCGCTGCATCAAGGTTGTCCATGCCGGTAATTGTCATCTTTGATGTATCAAACCCGCAATTTTCAAGCTCTGATAAAGCTTTTTTTGCAGCCTCATCTGCAGTTTCCAGAGCCCTGGACCCGATAATTATCTCATTCTTCACACCATCAGGCATGAGGTTTTGAAGAGCAAGCCTCAGGACCATTCCTTCTCCTATGTTGCCGGTTCCTCCAAGAACAGCTATTTTCAGCTTTTCAGAATTCAATTTGAACAAGACCTCCAGTTTGCTATGTTTTCCCATAACATATGTCCGGAAGTTAATATATCTTCTGTCTTCGATCACTTAATTATATTACTTAATGTTATTGGTAAATTATTTTGCCCTGTAATTAAGGTTTTTCCAGGGATATTCAAATTAAGCCTGTCATTAGATTATGTTTATTTCTTATTTTGTTTTGATGCTCTTCTAATAAGTAATAGAAATATTTATAATGTATCTGGATCTATTTTAAAATAAATTATGTCTGTTCAGGTATTGCTGCAGTAATTACTTTGTATATACCTGTATCCTGTTTGCATCCTTAACATACTATATAAGCAATATCGGGGGGTAGTGTACCTGGGGAGTTACACCAGAAGAGTATTGTACCTGTTAATGTTAGTCATAGTCTTTACAGGCATATTTTCTCATTTTAATTTTATAGTACGTAACGGAGCAGGGTCTATCGAAGCTGAACAGGATACTTCGGGTCTGTTATCTTCCAGTTTATTATCTTCCGGTCTGGTTTCATCAGATTCAGGAGTATTGCGCTCTCCCTCATCTCTTTCGGAACCACCGGAAGGAGATCCAGGCAGAATCTACAAAGAAGAGGCAGAAGAGAATCTGACTGCATATGTCCAGCTTTTTCCCGGTACAGATGCAGGAGTGCTGGATTCCTGTGCCAGGATTGAAGAATGGGATGAAGCCTCCCTCACTGCTGTAGTCCTCGTTAATGTGGAATCATTTGAGGAACTCTCTTCTCTTAAAGGAGTATCTTCGGTCCAGCCTGTTATTTCTCCTGTTATAAGAAAGGTGGACCGGGAAGCTAAAGTAACTTTTCTCTCTTCTTCAGAAGATTTCTGGAAACCGGCCGGTGTAACAGGAACTGGAATTAAAGTAGGGATAATTTCCGATGGAGTAGAAGATATATCTAAAGCCATGGCATCGGGAGTTCTTCCTGAGGATGTACACATCCTTTCTTCCGGAAAAGGAAATGAGGGTACTGTAATGCTCGAAATAGTCCACGAAACATCTCCTGGAGCAGAACTATACTTCTATAGTGCAGGCAGCAACAAGCTTGAGTTTAACAGAGCTGTTGATGCCCTCCTTGCCGAAGGTTGCCGGATTATATGCGATGATGTGGGATGGCCTGATGAACCATTCTTCGAAGATGGAATTGTAGCTTCCCATATTAAGGAAGTAATAGAAAGCCAGGACGTTCTCTATGTGAGTGCAGCAGGTAATGACGCAGGCCGCCATTATCAGGGTATGTTTTTTGACAATGGGTCAGGAAGGCACGATTTCAGTTCCGGGACCAGTACTTTTCGAAATATTTATATGGATGTCCCTCCAGGTGAGAAAGTGACTGTGGTTCTTCAGTGGAATGACCCCTGGAACTGTTCCGAAAATGACTATGACCTTTACCTCTATGACTGCTGCAGCGGAAAAGAAATTGCTGCAAGTGAAAAGATTCAGAATGGCACAGGCACTCCCCTTGAATATATCAAATACGTCAACAAGGAAGAAGCTGTAAATACACTGGGTATATCTGTCAAAAAACATTCCGGAGAAGATAGAGTACTGGAAGTTTATATTTATCCGAACTCCTCTGTAAAGGTTCATCCTGACAATCTGGTCGAGGAGGACTCGGTATTCGGGCATCCTGCTGTTCCGGGAGTTATCTGTGTTGGGGCTGTTGATTCCGGAAATCAGGAAAACCAGGGTATAGCTCCTTACTCTTCCCGTGGGCCTGTAAGCATCTACTATCCAGGATACGAACTCAGGAACAAGATCGATCTCAGTGGACCCGGCAGTGTGAGAGTTTCAGGTACAGGCGAAACAGGCAGCTTCTTTATGGGCACAAGCGCTTCGGCTCCATCCGTTGCAGGTATCGGAGCGCTTATCTGGAGCATGTGTCCTGAAAAGAACAACAGGGAAATTCGCGAGATCCTGTGTTCCTCAGCTGAAGATCTCGGAGAACCGGGGTATGACACTATCTTCGGGTACGGTTCAATTAACGGTCGCACAGTCCACCTTCTTGAATACCTTTCTCCAGACGACAGTTTGTTATTGGAAAAATCCGAAGCTTCGTCTGTGGAAACAAAAGGAATCTTTATACTGAAACTTTCCATGCCCCTTGAACAGATCTACTCTCTGGCAAATTTACCTGCCAGGGCAGCATTAAAGGAATTCCGTTGATGGGAGAACAGGCAGGAAAGTTACTGCAGGATGATATTTGCAGGGTGTGAGATTACTCAAGCAGCAAAATCCCTACACATGAGGTTTTTTCAGGCTTGCAGAACTCAAGTACAAGCCCTGCCCCTTCCATTGCCTTCTGGACATTTATTCCGACAGCCTCAGGGGCAAACCGCCTCATTTCCGGCTTTACGCATTTTTCAAGGTTGCAGACCTTACATTCGTTGCAGGAGCCGGGCCTCAGGAGGTGTGCAAAGGTAAAGCCTTCCCTGAAAGCTTCCTGTTCAAGCTCGAACATCTTATGAAAAGAATCCTTCCGAAGCTCTGGCCAGGCTTCCAGGACATCCTTAATTCCTGTTGTGTCACATTCGTCTACAAGAAGAAGTGCACTGCTGTACTCCTCTATAACCTTCCTGAACTCCTCAATTGATAGAATATGAGGTGGGCAGCTCAACCTTCTTCCATAACCTCTGCACCCATAAGCGCACTTAAGAGCAATCCTGTTTTCAATTGGAATGTCTTCGGTCTTTAGAAAATAAGCTTTGAGCCCCATCTCTGACGCCTTTTCAACAAGGTCCTCGAATTTCCCAAGCATATTAACCCCTTTTCAAAAACCCTATTTTTTACTCTTTTTTCCTTTTAATTCATCCCTTTTTCTAATTATTCTTTCTGTTTGACAAAAGTTGAGATCTACACTTTTGATATATTTTTATCTTTTACCAAATAATTGCCTTTAATTTAAAGAAAAACAGCATGAACTTCTTCAGAAAAAGAATGTGTATCTCAAATCCGAATGGAGGTTACTGTTGACTCCAGTAATATTTTTCTTTCTTCGGTTTGATAATTATAAATGGTTCTGATTGAATATTCTTGAAAATCTACTAACATTTCTGGAAATATAGTGATGGTGGTCGTCCTACCACCATCTACACGAAGATTATAATATTTATGATGTACATGCCGTTACTTTATTTTGCTTTCTAAACACGTAAGTTCTTTAATTTAAGCCATCTGTTTCCAAAAGCCAGGGGTGTAACGAGAGTTATAGCCGATCTTCGATGTAATCTTTTTTTCTGTTACCCCTTTAAAGGAACCAGGGTCATGACGAGATATCCTCTCTACCTTTGGACTTTCCTGTGTTGCTCTCCAAAAGCCAGGAATGTAGCGAGGTCTGCTCTCTATCTTCAAACTTTCCGCAGTTGGTTTCCAAAAGCCAGGAATGTATCTAGGTTTGTAGCTAATTTTCGATAAAGACTTTTTCTCTGTCATTCCTTTCCAGGAACCAGGAATATACCTGGGTTTGCTTTCCGCAGTTGGTTTCCAAAAGCCAGGAATGTATCTAGGTTTGTAGCTAATTTTCGATAAAGATTTTTTCTCTGTCATTCCTTTCCAGGAACCAGGGATATACCGAGGTTTGCTCTCTATCTTCAAACTTTCCGCAGTTGCTCTCCAAAAGCCAGGAATGTATCGAGGCTTATAGCTAATTTTCGATAAAGACTTTTTTTCTGTTGCCCCTTTCCAGGACCCAGGGATATACCGAGGTTTGCTTTCCGCAGTTGATCCCCAAAAGCCAGGAATGTACCGAGGTTTGTAGCTAATCTTCGATAAAGACTTTTTCTCTGTCATTCCTTTCCAGGACCCGGGGATATACCGAGGTTTGCTCTCTAACTTTG
>JBFHIK010000132.1:0-7160 GCA_041596555.1 Methanosarcina sp. | reverse complement strand
GCGCTGGCGCACCCCGCAGCAAGCTAGCGGCGTATTCTACTGAAAATAATGAATTTGGCCACAACGCCTATTGGATTTGATTTTGTACTTCAAGTGCGTAATTCCTAATGGTATTCGAAATTGTGTATAAGGGAGGTATTAAAAAAGATGACAGGCGTAAAGACTTTACCTGTCGAAAAACCAGCTGTACATTAAGGATGAGAAAATAGAAAAGTTAAATGAGATGTGCATAAGCAAACTGTCCATATTCAAAGTTTAATCCAGGAACATGCCGTTTATCTTCGCTTTTTACTTTCAGTCGGTTCCTCTTCTATGTCTATTTGCTCTATTGTATCTTCTTCCTTTTCTATTGATTCTAGCTTTTTCATTAATTCTTTTTCTTTATTATCATTCTTTACTTTTCTTGCTGGCATTCGTTCACCTCAATAATTTGATGTCTGCTGAAATAGTGAAATCCCCCTGCCTAAAACCTTCGCCTGACGGTTCAGATTTTTGATTTTCATTATTTCAGCAGTTTGATCATTTCCCTTCCAAAAGCATACAGGTCAGAGGGATTCCTGGATGATACAAAATTTCCATCCACTACAACTTCACTGTCCTCGTAAAGCGCGCCTGCGGCTATGATATCATCCCTGATTCCTATCCAGCAGGTGGCCTTCCTGCCTTTTATGACGCCTGCCGAAACAAGAACCTGGGGACCGTGGCAGATTGCAGCAACGGGTTTGTTTTCCTTGAAAAAGTGTTTTACGATCTCAAGGGCATCTTTGTCGAGCCTCATTTTTTCGGGCCCTTTTCCACCGGAGATCACAAGGATGTCATAATCTGCAGGGTTTACATCCTTAAAGGCGATGTCAGCATTGATTTCATACCCGTGCTTTCCTGTAATCGGTCCCTTCTTCATAGAAGCGACATGTGTGGTTATTCCTTCTTCTTTCAAACGGTGATAAGGGTAGAAAAGTTCCGTATCTTCAAAACCATCGGCTCCGAATACAAGTGCTTTTATATGAAATTCCCCCCGGATTTCAATTTACGGTTTTATTCTTGCGGTTCAGTCTTTCGACTTAACTTAAAGTTTGTCTGGTCTTGTGGCTCTTATTTAATTATCTTAATGTTGCAGCTAATAGATTACTCCAGCGGCAAATATACCTTGTCGGATTCCAAAAATAAAACAGGTGAAATCCTTTTCCTGTCCAGCATTAAGTTTTTGAAAGAGCCTGTTCAAGGTCTGCAATTATATCCTCAGGATCCTCAATTCCCACAGACAACCTGACAAGTCCGTCTTTAATTCCGACCTTATTTCTCATTTGATTGGGGACACAGGCGTGGGTCATGGAAGCAGGGTGCTGGATAAGGGTATCAGTTGCCCCGAGGCTGACTGCAAGGGAACAGAGCCTGACGCTGTCCATAAGCCTGCGCCCGGCTTCAATTCCGCCCCGGATCTCAAAAGAGAGCATTCCCCCGTATCCGCTCATCTGTTTTTTTGCGACCTCGTGCTGGGGGTGGCTTGAAAGCCCGGGATACCTTACCCATGCTACTTTGGGGTGGGACTCAAGGAAGTTTGCAACCTTCATGGCGTTTTCGGCATGCCTTTCCATCCTGATGTGCAGGGTCTTAAGCCCCCTGATGCAGAGCCAGGCTTCGTGCGGGCCCATGATCCCGCCTGTATATCCGACAACCTTTGCCAGGCTTTTCATGAAATCCCTGCTTCCTACAACGACCCCGCCAAGCAGGTCTGCGTGCCCACCTATGTATTTTGTACAGCTGCTAAGGGAAACGTCCGCCTCGAGTAGAAGAGGCTTCTGGAAATAAGGCGTGGCAAAAGTATTGTCTGCGACGCAGATGGCTCCCTGTGCCTTTGCAAGCCTGGCAATCTCCCTGATGTCACAGACAGTTATTGTGGGATTGGCAGGCGTCTCCAGAAAGACCATTTTAGTTTCCGGCTTAAAGGCTTCCCTCACCCTTTCTATATCGGACGTATCAACAAAACTGACATCTATCCCGAGCCCGGGCAGAACCTCTGAAAAAAGGCTGTAGGTGCAGCCGTACACCACATCCGTTGAGATCAGGTGGTCTCCCTGTTTAAGGGTAGTGAGCACAACTGCTGTTATTGCAGCCATTCCCGAAGCAAAGGTCTGTCCCGCCTCCCCACCCTCAAGCACAGCAACCTTTTCGGCAAGGACCGCATGTGTGGGTGTGTTCGGAGGGATTCTTGCATATACATACCCGGCTTCCTCTCCTGCAAATCTGGCCGCGCCCTGTTCAACATTTTCAAAAATAAAAGTTGAAGTCTGAAAGATAGGAGTCGTATGCGCCCCGAAGATCGAGTCCGGCTTTTCTCCTGCATGCACGCATTTAGTTGCGAACTTAAGTTCTCTTTCCATTTCCCCAAAAACCCCTGTTAAAATTAATTTTCAGAATAGTTATCTGTCTTTCCGGTAATTATTTGTTTGGAGGGAAAGCACGGAAAAATGTTTAAGGCTTGACCGGACTTAATAAAGAAAACTTGTTTTTACGCAGGTCCATCAGAAATTTTAAAAATATAACGGGCTATATACGTGAAGCAAAAAGCTTCAATTTTACAAAAAGCTTCAATTTTACTACAATAATTTTACTACAATATTACTAAAAAGTTGCGGATGTTGCGCCAGAAGCAACCTAAAACGTTAAAGGAAGACCTTCTGTGATAAAATCCATACTTGATAACGATCTTTACAAGTTCACCATGCAAATGGCTGTACTGGAATTATTTCCCAAAGCAGAAGCAGAATACCGTTTTACCAACCGGGGACCCCAGCGCTTTTCCGAAGAGTTTGTAGAAGAACTGAGAAAGGTCATAGACGAAGAAATAACCGGATTAAGGCTGACAGAAGACGAGTATCACTGGCTTGGTGAACACTGCTCTTTTCTGAAACCCATGTACCTTGAATACCTCAAAAACTTTCGCTTCAGACCCGAGGAAGTAAAAGTCTGCCTCACCGGAGAAAAAGAACTGGATATTCGGATAAAAGGGCCCTGGCACAGCACGATTCTATGGGAGATTGTCATTATGGCTGCGGTTTCAGAGCTCTATTTCACAACTATAGAGAAGGAGTGGAACGGGAGCACTAAAGGCCCGGGTACATCCGAATCCGTACTTGCAGCTTATGGAGACAAAATCCTGAAAATCGGAAAGGATCTTGAGGAAAACGGCTGTCTTTTTGCTGAATTCGGGACTCGACGGCGGAGAAGCTTTGAACTCCACGACCATGTAATGAAAACCCTCCTGCAGATAAAAACCCTTACAGGGACAAGCAATGTATATTTTGCAAAGAAGTATGGTTTAAAACCTATAGGTACGGTAGGTCACGAATGGATCATGGGCACTTCTGCCCTTGTAGGGCTCAGGTACGCTAACCGCTTCGCTTTTGAAAACTGGGTGGAGGTCTACAAAGGAGACCTTGGAATTGCCCTTACGGATACCTTCGGCTCTGAGGCTTTTTTTAAGGATATGGACCTGAAGCTGTCAAAAATCTACGATGGCTTCAGGCACGACAGCGGAGACCCTCTCATCTTTGTGGACAGGGTGATAGAGCATTACAGGAAAATGGGCATTGACCCCATGAAAAAGGTAATCGTTTTCAGTGACGCCCTCGATGCCGACGCCGCAATCCGGCTTAAAAAGTACTGCCAGGGCAAAATCAACTGCAGTTTCGGAATCGGCACAAGCCTTACCAACAATTCTGATTTCTTCCGGGAAAGCCCTCCCCTGAACATGGTAATTAAACTCCACAGTGTTAACGGCATCCCGGTGGTGAAATTAAGCGACTCTCCCGAAAAAGAGACCGGAGAAAGGGACGCTCTCAGGGTTGCAAACTACATTGTAGGAAGAAAAGGGCTGGATGAATGATTTAACGAAGAAACAAAAGAAGAAGGAAAAGAAGAAGGAATAGAAGAAGGAATAGAAGAAGGAAAAGAAGAAGGAAAAGAAGAAGGAAAAGAAGAAGGAAAAGAAGAAGGAAGAAAAAATACTTCAAAATAAAATCGGGAGCCTTTCTTCTTACTTATGGGACAGAGCAAGTTTTACTCCTATTGCAGTAAAGATGCCTGCTTTTCCCCATTTTATGTACTTCCCGATTCCGGGCTTTTGTGTAATTTTATCGCCAATAGTTCCGGCAAAGACCGAGATTGCAGAAAAGATCAGCCAGGCCTGTACCAGGAACACTATTCCCAAAAAAATCATTTGCATGGGGACATTGCCTGCTCCGGTATTTACAAACTGGGGAAGGAACGCAAGGAAGAAGAGGGCAACTTTAGGATTAAGGACATTCATGAAAATCCCGCGCCTGTAAAGGGCAAATGCATTATTTTCCCGGACAGGGGCAGAAGACACCAGCTGATCCCTCTCTTTTAAGGCATGCCAGGCAAGGTAAAGCAGGTAAGCTGCCCCGGCATATTTTACGATTTCAAAGGCAAGGGCAGATTTATACACAAGGGCGGAAATCCCGAATGCAGCTGCACTGGTGTGGACAAGTATGCCTGTACACAAACCTGTTGCTGTTGCAATCCCTGCCGTTTTGCCCTGTGAAATGCTCTGAGTGAGCACGAATAGAATGTCAGGACCCGGAAGAAATGTAAGGGCTGCGGAGGCTGCAATGAAATAGATTAACTGGGATTGTTCGATCAAGCTTTCTCACTTTTTCCTTTTAGCCGTATTCAGAAGATGGTTTTTGCTCAGGATGGGTTTTACTTATTGTGAATGGCTCTATTTATTTTTAGAGGATTTTATCCCTGAATTTCCTTCTCAAGTATTTCATAAAACCTTTCCCTTGCCTCTCTCTCAATCCAGGGCATATGCCCGCATTTTTCCAGCAAGACAAACCTGAAGTCCTTCAAAACCCTGGAAAGGGGATCCCTTACTCCTTCAAACGGATGCGGGTCATAGTCCCCGTGGATTACAAGCACAGGGCAGCAAATCTTTTTTCCGAGCTCCAGAAGTTTTCCGCTGCTTCTAAACTCTCTGGCTTCTTCCCAGACATTTTTATTGATATCGTAACGGCATTCAAGTAACTCATTATTGTGGGGAAGAGGGTCGTATGAGTCAGCAAGAGATATCAACTGCCCGAACCTTGCAAAGGATGCATTTTTGTCACCGGTGGAGAGGTCATTCAACACAAGCATCAGGGAAAAGGTTTCTTCCCTCTCTACCTTGCTTAGCCGGCTAATCCGGGTTTTCATTATGTTTGCGGCGTATTTTTCTTCGTAGGGACCGCTCCCTACAAGTATGAGTTTTCTTACATATTCCGGGTGCCTGGCAGTGAAAATAAAGCTGAGCATCGCACCCCAGGAAAAGCCGATAAGGGTTACCGGCAGGTCGGAGTGTTTTTCCAGCACGGCTTTCAGTTCCCGGATCTGGCCTTCAAGGGTTGCTGCCGTCTGGAGGGGTTCGAGTATGCCTCTTCCGGTGGAGAGTTCCCTGGCAACAGGGGCCATTTCTCCGGGAGAACCTGGACCACCGTGGATGAGGGCTGCAATAAAGGGCGGGTTTCCGTATTTTCTCAGATTTTCCATGCTTATCATGTTTAAGCTTTTTTGATTTAAAAGTAAATGGATTTTCAAATTTATTGGTTCTCATCTTTACTTCCGGAACCCTTATATACAACTCAATTCTTTCGATAACCATTCAAATTAGTTACACGAGTAACTATCTTCTAAATCAACAACCATTTACTGC
The DNA here is from genome assembly GCA_041596555.1 of Methanosarcina sp. Classification (GTDB taxonomy): domain Archaea; phylum Halobacteriota; class Methanosarcinia; order Methanosarcinales; family Methanosarcinaceae; genus Methanosarcina. The sequence continues at coordinate 1,450 of JBFHIK010000132.1, read as the reverse complement.
CCAAAAACAACAAAGGACCTTGTTATGGCTTCCCAACTAAAAACAGATAATTCCAATGAACATTTAAAACGAAGTTTAAAAGGAACAGTGCCACTTCTGGCCCTTCTGACGGCGTTTCCTCCTCTTTCCACGGACATGATCCTACCAGCCATACCCTCCCTGGCCGAGACCTGGAGCGTTTCTCTGTCGGTGATTAACCTGATCCTTGTCTGTTTCTTTGTGACCTACGGGTTTTTCCTGCTCTTTTACGGCCCTATTTCGGACCGCTTTGGCCGCCGCCGTCCCCTTCTTTTCGGGCTTGCGGTGTACATAGTTGCAAGCCTGCTCTGCGCCTTTGCATCCAGTGCTCCCATGTTGATAGGTTTTCGCATACTGCAGGCGGCAGGAGCCGCTGCCAGTTCTTCCATCTCTATGGCAATGACTAAAGATATTTTCTCCGGACCAGAGCGGGAAAGGATTCTGGCTTACATAGCGGTTATAATGGCTCTTGCCCCGATGATTGCTCCGGTCCTTGGCGGCTGGGTCCTTGTAAATTTCTCCTGGCCCTGGATCTTTTTCATACAGGCAGTTATGGGCTTAATCGGGCTGATAGGGGTTCTTCACTTTCCGGAAACGCTTCTTAAGGTCTCCGATACTCCGCTTTCACGGGTAATGCTCACCTACAGTCGGCTGCTGCTCAATCCTTCCTACATGGTCATGGTCCTGGTCATGTCAGCAAGCCTTTTTCCTCTGTACAGCTTCATTGCAGGCTCTTCTGATATCTACATTAACGGATTTGGTATGACTGAGCAGAAATACAGCTACTTCTTTGCCTTCAACGCCCTGGCTCTGATGATTGGTTCCTTCTCCTGCCTCCGGTTAACAAGGAGTATCGACTCCAGGCATTTGATGACCACCGGCTTTGCAGGAATTTTCCTGGGAGGGGTTTTTCTTCTTCTTACCGGACAGCACGGCCCCTGGAGCTTTGCACTCCCGATGTTCCTTATCACATTTTCCCTGGGCCTGAGCCGTCCCCCGAGCAATAACCTTGTGCTCGAACAGGTTGACCGGGATGCAGGCTCAGCTTCTTCCCTGCTGATCTTCAGTTATTTCACTCTCGGGGCTGTTGGTATGTGGTTTATCTCCCTGGAATGGGCGGATAAGATCCCTGTGCTCGGAGCCATTGCTCTCGGCTGCGGAGCTCTCGTTCTGAGCGCATGGATTTTTTTGCAGAGGAGAGGCATCAGAGAGGTTGCTTAAATTTTTTACGGGCAGCCGTGACAAAATTTCAGAATAGAACAGGTTTTCATACGCTGGAGATATAAAAAGATTCAAAAAGATTCCAGGAAGCTCTGTGGTTTTCGGTTTGCGCGGCGAGGTTTATTGGAAAGTTGAGAACCGCGCCCCGGATTTACCACAATAACTCTACAGGATAACTCTACAGGATAACTCTACAGGATAACTCTACAGG
>JBFHIK010000131.1:0-7192 GCA_041596555.1 Methanosarcina sp. | reverse complement strand
CTTCTCTGCATATAATGTCAAGGTAACCAAAGTGTTTCCGGATCCCTGGCATGGTCTCATTAAGAGAGACTGATAGGTTCTTTTTGAATGAGATCTGGGTTGAATTTGCCCGCCTGAAAATGTGTTCCACATCCAGTTGTTTCCATCTGGCCAGAAAATGGGCTATAAGCTGAGCAAAAAAATCTCTGCTGTTTACGGTGGCATTGGAAAGAAGTATCAGAGCAGACTCAGGATTGTGGATATCCTCACACTTGATTGATGTTCTGATCGTCCACTGATAGTTTCTGGAAATCCGGTTAAGGTAGTCCTCGAGTTCTCTCATATCACTAATTTCAAAAGGATTGATGAGCTCATTAACCAGCTCTCCATCCGTAAGCCTTCCTTTTGTATATCTGAAAAGCCAATCGAGCATTGTATTATTTATAATGACATTTTCCCCGTTCTTGATTGTGTCACTCAGTTCTTCTTTTGCGGGGGTTTCTTTTAAAAAATTAATTGCTTCGTCAATGCTTTTATGATACGTAAGTGCTGTATCTGCAATTTCAATTGTGTCCCTGACTGCGGCGCTAAGATTCCCGTCATTTGCGTCCAGAAGGGGCTGCAACTTTTTAAGGTACTTATCATCAAGGGATATATTTTTTCTGATCAGCATATTTTCACCCAAGATGGTCTAGCTTTTCGGTCCTTTATGCTACGATCCATAATTTATACCCTGATATTAATGACTTTTTTATCTCTTCCGGCTAAAAATATAATCAATTTATTTTATTAGACGACCCTGATCCCTTTAAAAACCAAAAATCTTCATCAGTGGTTTATATACTGGTAAGTGCTACCGAATATTAAATCTTTCTGTTTAGTGCCATTTTTTGAGAATTTTTGTAATTTTATATTATTCATCAGGATGGTCAATTCATCTGCAGTTACATATAATATTCTCTGTTTAGAACTTCTTGCAAATTCATCTGATTCCTAATTTTCTGTTTATTCCCTTATGGGCTGCATCAGGTAGTATTTTCCGCCTATGTGCTAAAGTGAAACAGTGACAAAGTTTCTAAAACAGATAATATCGGTTCACAATTCTTTATATATATATGTAAAACAGTGTACGACATGTAAATTAAATAAATTAGTATGTGAATGGGGCTCGAATGGCCTTGAAAATCAGGTTGCTGATTTCCTATGTGCTCACAGTTTGTATGTCTTTGTTGTCCTCACCAGTTTCGAAAGACATTGGTTAACTCTGACAAAGTGAGTCTGGAAATGGATTTGTATGCCTTCTGATAGGGTGGGGGTTTTTATGGACACTCAGTCAGGCCATTACATCTCCTTAATAATCTGATCTTCTACAGGGGCTATTTGTTCTTCCTAAAAAGCGAGTTGGGAGTGGATTCATCGTACCTGGCAGGTTCTTTATAATTCCAGTCTGCCGGGTACTTTCCTTCTAAAAAACAATCTTAAAATACTAAAATTTCTTTAAGATCTATATTTTTTCTCTAGTTTTTTTCAGCTCTTTTCTCTAGTTTTTTTTCAGCTCTTTTCTCTAGTTTTTTCAGCTCTTTTCTTCAATTTTTTTCTTCAGTTTTTTTCTTCATTTTTTTCCTCAGCTTTTTCTCTGGTGCATGGATTCCAAATTATGGGACTAAAACCGGGCTTTGAAATCAATCTTGTTCAAAGAGTTCTGACAAAACAAAGAGTTCTCATAAAAATTAGTGTACATTCACTCTTTAGCTAATCTCAAAAGAATTTATGAACCATGGAAAGCACGGAAAACACGGAATAAAGGAATTACGGGCACAATTCTTCCATGCTTTCCATGCTTTCCATGTTTTCCGTTGTTAACCTTTCACTCAAGATTAGTGAAAAAAATTTTCGTCCTTGACTATAAGGCTGAGAAAACTAATGCTGAAAGTACCAATGCTGAGAAAAACTAATGGTGAAAAAAAATGGCATTGAGAATACTAATTACGGGAGAATTCATTATATAACAATTTCCGGTAATTTAAAAAAAAGAAAGAGCAAAGAGAGAATGCCTCTTTGCTTCCGGATCTCGCGATCCCTTTAATAATTTTTGAACTTACGTCAGTTTGGTGACCGGGTGGTTGTCCAGGTCAGCGATCTCGACGCCAAGTTCTTTTGCTGTTTCACCAAGCATTATATCTACCATGGCTACAGCAGGGAAAATCTGGTTGACGTTCTCGATAGGACCGTAGAGCAGGAAGTCAGAGCCTGCGATCTGGGCTACGAGGTTGGTACCAATGTCCGTGGGCATGTAGATTGCCTTGGGGTCAGGCTGGGTTTTCTTGAATTTCCGGAGCCAGTCCCAGGCAGAAGCCATGTTGTGGTATCCACCGCCGACAGGCAGGCCGAGCTTGCCCTTTATGGTTGGGATTGAGCGGATTGTTGCGCCTGAGCCAGCGCCAAGGGGCATTGCAGCAACGTCGACAAGGGGAATCTTGATTCCGCATTCCTTGGCTACCTGGAGCATACCCTTTGTCTGTCCGGAACCACCGACTTCAAGGATGTCCATCTTTCCTTTTACGGTTGGGTCAGTTGCGTTGAAAGCCAGAACTATTGCGGCTTCCACATCGCTCTCTGCGAGCACGTCCATTTCAGCCTGTTCGATACTTGCGTTGATGGAGTTGTGGATTGCCCTGTTTGCAACTCCGATTTCAGTACAATACTTGGCTGCAAATGCACGCACATCTCCGGCTGAGGAGTCGATCAGGAAGGGGGTCCTGTCATCGATCCCAACGAACCAGTCGATGTAGTTCTTGATTGCTTCGGGGGTTTCACCCACAATCTGGTTTACATAGGGGTTTCCTGTGGCGTCGCTCATTGACACCTGTGTGTTCCACAGAGTTTCTGCAGCGGCTTTGTCAAAGAGACCTTTGTCCTCATCGGTCACGATCTTGTGCCTTGCATAGAACATGGTACTGACTAACACGGTTGGGTATTCGCCCGGCTGTCCGCCGAACTTAACTCCACCTACTTCGTAAACTTCCTGTTTCCTGTCAAACTTGAACATTTTGATCCCTCATTATATTGCAAACATTGATGATACCGAGACATAGATCAGGAAGAGAAGCAGTCCTATAACTGCGCCGTACAGAATTCCGATGTCTCTTCCTACCTTCTTTCCGATTCTCTGTGCAACTTCACTGTTGACGAACTCAACCTTTTCATCGATCTTTTCGAGCCTTTTCATTACTTCGTTAAACTCGGCTGGATCTACAAACGCTGCTGGTGCTTTTCCTTCCATAGTTTCACCTCTCAAGCTTAGAGACCGACCATTAACGGGAGTACGATCACCATCAGCAGTGAAAAGAGGAAGCCTGCTGCAAAGCCAATAAATCCGGTGGACATTACTCCGGAATCCAGCTTCTGGTTCCTCGCAATCAGCTGTGCTCTGTACCTAATGCTCTCAACAGTAGCGTCAATTGCGCCCATCTGAGGGTTGAGCACCATTGGCACTCCTTTTCCGTATTCTTCTGCCATTCTCATTACCTCCCGAGCAGTAATAACCCAAGCAGGGATATGGTTACTGTCAACCCGATCATGGCACCTTCGACCTTTCCTGCATGAATCCCTGAGTGGAACTTGTTCAAGTTTCCTATGTCAAGCATCCTGGCTTCAATGCCTTTTAGCCTGCTGCGGATGACGGCAATCTCACCGGAAACCGGTCTGACGACTCCGCCCTCTTCTTCTTCTTCTCCCTCTTCGCTGATTACCACAACCATTGGTTCTGCATCAAAGGCACCAGGGTCCTTTGATACAAGTTCCCTTACCTTGGCGGTGATTGCACCCATGTCTTCTGTGTCCAGCAGGTTTACGGTCTCGACCTGCTGCTGGAAGCGGGCAATTACCTCCTCGTTCAGGTTTTCTACATACGGGATAGCACCTATTGCACCTACAATTCTGTGGTCTTTTACACCATTTGCATGGACAGCGAGCATTGCCTGTCCTGTAACGTGCCCTTTGACTTCAGCTCCTGTTACGACCAGGAACCTGATATTGGGGTTTGCAATTATGTCGGCAACGACCTTCTCTATACCCAGGTTTTCGGTTTTACAGGATCCTGTAATTGCTGCTCCTGCATCGAGAATAGGCTTTCCGGGGAGGTGTGACGCACAGGTAATGACTGCAACACAGCCCTTTACATCGCCTATTTCATACTCTCCTTTCAGGATGGGCCATCCAGGTGCTGGTTCTCTTTTATTTACCATTTTACATACCTCCCTCGATCAGTCTCTGTATAAATATGATCAGGGCAAGCAGTCCGCTGAAGGCAAGACCTACAACCACTCCGTAGAAAGCGTTCCCATAAATTCCTGCCATATAGGAGGTGTTCTCACGGCCAGGCCATGAGTTAAGGAGTGGTTTGGTGGGTGACAGCGAGTTCATCAGGTCATCTGCAACCCCATCAAGTTTGTCCAGCCTCTCAAAGACAGGTTCCATGGAATATAGAACCGAGTCCTCCCTTTCTTCTGCTACAGTTGCAGTGTCAGGGTCTAGGACCAGATGTACTTCGGGTGCTATGCGAATCATGCTCATTCTAATTCCTCCGCACTTGGTAACAGCCCGGTTCCAACAACTGAGAATGCATCTCTCTTGACAAGCTCATAGTACTTCATAAAGGCAAAAGCCCAGATAACAAGTCCTACAAGGATGTTTAATCCGGCTGCCATCAATCCTTCGTGAAGTGAAGACGCAAAACCTGTAATTACCACTGCGATAGCTGCCTTTTCAACAGCTAACATCAGAGTTCTGTCCTGTTTCTCATCAGGACCGAGGCTAGCGTTGAAGGGGTGAAGGATTCCCATACCGCCTATTATAAAGATCAGTGCAATGTATCCATTGGCGACTACGTTTTCAATAACTGCGCTATATGTGAATTCTCCTGCAATGACAACGCTTAATCCGATAATCGCCAGGGTTCCCGCACCTGCAATTTCCACCATCGCCTGTTCCATTATAGGAATACCCATTCCTATTACTTTGTTTGCGAGGACACCAATTACGGCACCTATTATCGCTGCGGCAATGAATGATACTATGGGTCCTGCAATACCTCCGACGGAAAGTCCGAACAGGGCGGCTACAATACCCATACCAAGGGCAATCATACCAATGGAAGGAACTCCGGTACCAAGCCCGTAGCTTGCAACACGGCGAACTGCATCAGCACCCCATACAATGGCGCAGATTGCTCCAAGACCCCCGAAGAAGGAAAACGCTGGAGGCATGAAATGACCCAGATAAATTCCTGCAAGGCCGCCGACTGCACCTATAGCCATTATTGTTTGTTGAGGATATGCGGCTTTGGCTCCTCCTCCTGATCCACCTGCAGACATTTTTAGATCCCTCCAAGCTGTGAAATTGCGATTACTGCCACGATGGCACATAATATCGTTGCTACAAAGGAAGATATTACCGCTTTTGGCCACTTCTTCCATTTCGGGTCGTGGAACCCTTCGATTGTACCTCCAATGTTATAGGAGGGAATCACAGCGTTCACGAAGAAGATGCCTATTGCGAACATTGCAGCAATTCCTACAAGTTCATTCCCTGTAACCGAAGAGCTTGCTGTCGCAGCGAGACCTGCAGTAATGCCCACTTCTATAAGAGAATAATATATGAGGGCTCCGCCGATTCCACCAAGGCAGCCACCAATTACACCACTGACGAAAGAGACTGTTGGAAGCCCGTGTCCCTCAGTACCCTGGGATACATACAGGTCCTGTCTGTATTTTGTAATAGGGTCGACTTTTACCTTTGCTGAGGAAGGCACACAGCCCACACCATAGACGTAAACCCAGGTTCCGACGATCATGGTTACAGCAATCATGATCATTGCCCCTACTGCACCTGAGGCAAGAATAAGGGGAAGATCCTTTGTCACGTTCATCATGAACCCTGCACTGACAAGCCCTGTCAGGCCTGCCCCGGCTGCCAGTTGCACGGTACCAGTACCGATACCAGTTGCCTGAGCCATAGCTGCAGGTGCGCCACCTACAGGTACGAAGTGGACACTCCAGGAAATAAGGACGCCACCAACTACAATGAATACCATCCAGAGGATGTTAGCCATAAGAGCGTCAATCATGCTGAAGCCTCCTCGGCTTTGTCTTCCTTGTAAGGTCCGAAATCATTACGGGCTTTGATTTCAATCTTCCAGTTCCAGATAATTAAGATAAGGACAATGAGAACACCTGCAACAACAGAAAGCCAGCCTCTGGCAATGCTTACTGCAGGATCAAAAATAGTGGTCACCCAGCTACCAAGGAATACAGTCATACCAAAAGCAATGCCTGTGACAGGACCTCCGAACTTGGCACAGAACCAGGAGTTATCATACCCGTTCCTGACCCCGGATTCTCCATATCTGACAATGTTTCCCGAGTTTGAAGCGTTGAGCCCGGAACCGAACTCGAACTGCTGGAATTCACGCTCTGCACCGTAGTGGACATCACCTGTAGATGAACCAATTGCACCTACTGTAATACCCCAGATAAAGGCAAGCATGGTTAACGGGAAGGGGTGTCCAAGCACGACGGTCATCAAATATGATACAATAAGGACACAGAAAGTCGTTATGAATGAGTATCCCATGATTACCGGGGTGTGGCTTCTGATCATATCCAGATAAACTGGCTGCTTGAAACGCCTCTGGCTGGCTGCACGGCCCATTGTAGATGTGACGGCAAAGGTGCCGTGGACGCATGCTGCAATAAGGGAACCGATTACCAGTGCAAAGAGCGGCGACAAAGTAAATTCACTTATCAATACTGTAGCTACGGCTGCACCTACCGAACACATTAAAGCGTTTGAGGGTGGTTCCCCTGACACCGCTTTATTATATATTCTGTGCGGAAACATCATTTGGGGGGCTAACTGGACCTGTGAGTTGGGATTACTCTGGGACCCAACATCGGATTCCAGGTCTTCTGAGGCACCTGCAATGGTTGCAGCTACGCCAATAAGTGCCAGCACTCCCATGCCTATGAGTGGTTCCATTCATTTTCCTCCTTTATGTTATTAACATGTTAATAAGCTGGATTCAAAAACGTTATACATTTTTTTAAAACCGTCTGCCATCTCATTGCAAATAAAAATGATAATGACGAGCGTTAAATTTTGGATTAGAGAGGATCATTCATAAACCTTTCGAAATAAAGGTCCAGTTCAATCG
>JBFHIK010000130.1:0-7211 GCA_041596555.1 Methanosarcina sp. | reverse complement strand
TCGGGAGTACGCGGTCCTTTTCGCTGCCCGAATTGCGCCTCGGGAGTACGCGGTCCTTTTCGCTGCCCGAATTGCGCCTCGGGAGTACGCGGTCCTTTTCGCTGCCCGAATTGCGCCTCGGGAGTACGCGGTCCTTTTCGCTGCGCTCAAGAGGACTACTCGATGGATTTTTAGCAGTGAGATTCGCTTAAGAGCACTATGGGGCACACATAGCGTGAGATTTGCTTAAGAGCTCTATGGGGCACACATAGCGTGAGATTCGCTTAAGAGCTCTATGGGGCACACATAGCGTGAGATTCGCTTAAGAGCACTATGGGGCACACATAGCGTGAGATTCGCTTAAGAGCTTTATGGGGCACATAGCAGTGATACGGACTAAGGAAAAAGAAATAAGAAAAAAAAGGAAAAAAAGCTGAAAGGTGTCAGCTCTACTGAAAGAAATCAGTATCCTGTTGCTTCTGCAAGCTGCCTTATAGGAGCTTCTTCAGCAGTATTTCCGAAAACTACGATCACATAGTTTTCATTGCTCCAGATATAGGAGTATCTGGGAACGGTTTTTCCTCCGGCTGTAATGTACTCGGTAATTTTCACAGCGGAGTGTCCGTTGAAGGACTCATCCGTAAAACGGGAGCCACTGTTTAGTGGGGGGAAAGAAGACTTGTATGCAGTGATGAGATTATTTGCAGCTTCCTCATCTTCAAGCCCGATCACATCTATGTGATATTCAGTTTTGTTAGAGTCTTTGTAGATCCCTTCAGATCCTTCAAGGATCCCTGAGACATTTTCAGCTTTGTAATCATTTTGAATCTCATCTGTGGAGAGAGGAATGGTATCAATGTACTCAAAGCCTGCAGGGAGGGTTTCAAGCGTGCTTATTCCAGCTGCATCTTCATCAGAAATTGCGTTTGTTTCCGGATTGTCGGAATCTGTCCCGTTAACTGCAGGGGTGTTGTTATCCACGCAGCCTGAAAACGCGATCATCAAAACCGCAAACACCGATATTAAAGCTATACTTTTTTTCATAAAATTTCACCTTGATCTGTAAAACCCTGAAAAACCATGGTTTAAAGAATCAGGATTTCAGAATTAAAAGGAATCGTCAGAACTAAGAAATCCGCAAATAAAAAGTTATCTGCAAAAAGTAAACTCAAAAAAGAATTGAAAGAGAAAAGGGTTAAGAAAACCCTTTACTCAGAAAATTTAGTTGTTTCTCCTGACGAGGTAGACTACTGCGAGGAGTCCAACAAGGCCAAGGACAACTCCGAATCCAGGAGTGTCTGCTGGTTCTTCTTCGGTTGGTTCGCCTTCGGGTTCAGTTACTTCGCCTTCGGTTTCAGTTACTTCTTCTTCATCAGTTGGAGTAACTTCTTCTTCGTCGGTTGGAGTAACTTCTTCCTCGGTTTCAGTTACTTCTTCTTCGTCGGTTGGAGTAACTTCGCCTTCGTCGCCAATGGTCTTCTCAACGTATGGGTAGTACCTGAGAGCGCTAACAGAGGTGTCAGCAATCTGGAAGTACATGCCCTGACCAATTTCTTCTTCGGAGTCTCTGGTCAGAGTGAAGGTGTCTTCATTGCTGATCGTGAGGGTGTCACCGTTGATAGAAACATCGTCAAGGTTACCAAATTCGTCGTCAGACTCGATGGTCATTGCGTTTGCGTAGTCAATGAGCCAGAGACCTTCGATCTGGGCAATGCTGTCGACTGCACCCTGGAAGACCTGGTTGACGTGGACTCTGAGGACTACAACATCGTCTTCGTCCTGGATGTCATCGAGTTCGACTTCCCAGGTGTTGTCACCGTCACCAACTGAGATGATTTCGTCGTCTACGAATTCTCCGTCCTTGGTTAATTCGAGCCAGACTTTCTCACCGTCAACATCGACCTGCTTGGCTTCAATAGAGTAGCCTTCGCCGAGGTCAAGGAGTTCGCCGGTTCTGATGGTGTACTTGTCGTCGCTGTCAAGGATGAGCTTTGCAAGCTTGTCAGCTTTGTCAGAGTTGAGTGGGATGTATTCTTCTGCAAAGAAGCCGATAACAGGGTACTGGTCCCAGCCTGCATCTTCGTCAGAATACTCGTAGTCAACATTCTCGATGGTGGTCGAATAAACGAGTCCGCCTTCAGGAATCACGTTTCCGCTAATGCCGGATACTGAGAGAGATTCTGTTTCGACATCGTCGTTGAGGTCATAGTAGAAGCCTGCGAAGTTGGATGCATCCCAGGTGAAGTCATCTGCGCCTTCGGCAACCTGTCCTCTGATTTCATAGGTGCCTGCCTCTGTGATTTCCTTCATGACATAGAACCTGAGCACACTGGAGCTGGTGTCAGCTGTCTTGAAGAACATGCCCTCAGCGATTTCGTCGGAGTCATCCCTGGTAAGGGTGAAGGTGTCTTCGTTGGTGATGGAAAGGGTATCACCGTTGATGGAAACATCATTGAGTTCGCCGAATTCGTCGTCAGACTCGATGGTCATTGAATTTGCGTAGTCAATGAGCCAGAGACCTTCGATCTGGGCAATGCTGTCGACTGCGCCCTGGAAGACCTGGTTGACATGCACTCTGAGGACAACGACATCGTCTTCGTCCTGGATGTCATCGAGTTCGACTTCCCAGGTGTTGGTGCCAGTACCGACTGAGATGATTTCATCATCTACGAATTCCCCGTCTTTGGTTAATTCGAGCCAGACTTTCTCACCGTCAACATCGACCTGCTTGGCTTCAATAGAGTAGCCTTCGCCGAGGTCAAGGAGTTCGCCGGTTCTGATGGTGTACTTGTCATCGCTGTCAAGAACGAGCTTTGCAAGCTTGTCAGCTTTGTCAGGGTTGATCGGGATGTACTTGTCTGCGAAGAAACCAAGCAGACTGTAGTTGCTCCAGCCATCGTCTTCATTTTCATATTCGTAGGCAACCTGCTGGATGGTTGTCTGGTAGACAATGCCGCCTTCTCCAATGACGTTGCCTGCAGTGCCGTCAACGTCTTCAACGGAAAGGGTTTCGGTTGTCACGTCATCGTCAATGTCATAGTAGAATGCTGCAAACTGAGTTGCATCTACTGTAAGGGTGGTACCGTCGCCATATGTATCAATTATGTCGTCGATATCAGAGCCATTCCACACTGGACCACGGATCTCAATTACGTCTGCTGCACTTGCGGCGGATGCAAATACAGTGAGAAGCATGAGAGCAGCCAGTGATAATGCTGCGAATCTCTTCATATTATTATTTCCTCCATGTTTGTTAAGATATATCGTATGTAAGAAGAAGTGTCGGGATCGAACACTTAAAGGGTTTCACCATTCTTCACCAAATCAGACTTATATATTTCGTCGATTGCCGAAGAGGACTTCATTCCCTCCTTATCCCTCTAAATTGGATTACAAGTGTTCTATAAAATAATTGCATTATTAAATCTTTTGTGGTCTATTTCAGGGGAATTAAAGAAGAAAAGCGCAAAACAACGATACAAATAACGGTAAATGTCGAAAGAACCCGGACAGAATATTCGTCAGAGGTTAACAGAGAAGATGAATTAGAAATACTTATAATATACTATAGAAAAAAGGTAATGTGTTTAGAGAGATATGACTAAATAATTTTAAACAATACTAATTTTAAAAACCTATTATGTAAATCCCCATTTATTCAATGTTTGTCTATTTTGAAAACCTCTTAAATCAGGAAAAATGTTCGGCACTTCGTACATGCCATCCTTTTCATAAAAGCATAACTGGAGCAGAGCATAATAATTCCAACAATCGGAATACATTTTAGATTATACGTTGGCAGGCGTCTTCCAGAAAGAAATTCTGCTTGAATACTCCACAATAAGGCTGTTTTATACATGTACTCTGTTACTGAGCGCATCGGATGGCAGGATAAGTACCAGTTTAGAAATTAGTAAGGTAAAACTGGCAAATTTAGAGAATTCTGAGTTAAAAGGAAAATAAACTTTTGAAACAATTCAGTTATTTATCACATTGACTTTTATTATTTTTATAATAATAAAAGTAAAACATTGTATATTTTGCACGGTGTACAACATATTAGACGGCATATTAGAAATTGACGATCTAAGATAGGAAATATAAAATAAGTAAAATATATAACAGAAAAGAGTATAAAAAGAGTCTAAAGAAAGTATTCTCTGAAGATAGGGCACTCATATATAATACAGATACTATATAAGATCATATTTTATACCTGAACAATGCAACATAGGATTAAAAACAACATGGGGTATCAGCTTTGGAATGCCAAGATATTATCCAGAATGTCCTCTGCAGGATTAAAGCCATCAAAGGCGTGGAAGATACATACATTTTGAATGAAGAAGATAAGGAAAAAATATTTGCTCTCGAGAAAAAAGCCGAAGGTGCGGTCTTGATGGGCATGGGAGTCGGCGATAACCAGGGAATAAAAGAGGTTTTCAAACGCCAGGTAATCATAGCCTTTACAACTAACATGGACTACGTCTGGCCTGAGGGACCAAATGTAATTCTAATGCAGTATGGGGAAAAAGTAGGTGAGGATGTCTATGACCCCGAAAAACTCGAAGAGTGTAAAAAGTGTAAGGATATGATGGTGATGGGAAATTTTGTAATTTACAGAAGTGCAGTGCCAAAGCCTCATATCGCAAAAAAAGAGCCGATAACCGTTGTACTCCCCCCCCAGAGTTGTAAAGAAGTAGATTGTGTGAGCAACGTGGCTAATACCGTGCTTGCGTCCCCTTCCACCCCTTCAGACGAGTACATCAGATCTGCAATGGGCCTCAAGCCACTTGTAGGGCAGGGGACTTTTATACTAGGATTCGACATCTGCTGATCAACCGGGATCTGTAGATGATTACAAAAGCAAATTAATGTCCAGAAAAACAATCAAGCACACGATACAGACATGCCTGAGAAATGGTTCAGCCGTCACTATGCATGTACTATACTCAATGTTGTATCTATAGATATTACTCAACGTCGTATCTATAGATATAATATAATACAATAACAAAAACAAAAACAATACAACAGCAAAAATTGAGTGTGCCATACAATACAAAGGAAAATACAACAAACGACCTTTAGCATAAAGATCGAAAATTATCTTTTTTTAGAGAGATGTAGCAGCAGGTTTCAAATAAAGCAAATTTATGAAGAAAAGCAAATTTATGAAGATTCAGACCTGACGAAAATATAAAGAATCAGATTGAAGGGAACTCCATTACTTAGAAATCAGTCTCAAATCCCTTTTATCTGAAACTGCTGCCAAAATAAATAGCCGGGAATAACTGCCGGAAAGACGGAATAAAAATGAAGGAAGCTGATTATAACAGGGCCTGCAGGAGTGTCCTTGAAAAAGTACTTGCCGGCGAAATAAAAGACGAAGCCCGGTTGAACAAAGAAAAAAAAGATGTGAGCAAGCTACATCATCTTGCCAGCCTGCCCAGAAATGGAGATATCATCATGCAGGGTACACCTGAGGAGCAGGCTCTAATAAAAGAGTTCCTCAGGCGAAAACCCGTACGGACAATTTCCGGAGTTGCAGTAATTGCTGTAATGACCTCTCCTGCCCCATGCCCTCACGGAGTTTGCCTGCCCTGCCCCGGCGGTCCCAATTCAGCATTTAAATCCCCTCAAAGCTACATGGGAAGGGAACCTGCAGCAATGAGAGCCATTCAACACGAGTTCGACCCTTACGCCCAGGTCCAGTCCAGGCTATCTCAGCTAAGGGAGATAGGCCATGATGTGGAGAAGGTGGAGCTGATAGTTATGGGAGGCACATTTTCAGCACGCAGCCTCGACTATCAGGAATGGTTTAGCAAACGCTGCCTTGAAGCAATGAACGATCTCACAGGCACTGAATGGAGAGATAATGCATGGAAAATCGGAAAATCAGTCCCTTACATTCCACTTGAAGAAGTTCAGAAAGCTAACGAAATAGCTGAGATCCGTAACGTGGGAATAACATTTGAGACACGTCCCGACTGGGCAGGAGAAGAACATGTGGACGAATTCCTCAGGCTTGGAGGGACAAAGGTTGAGCTTGGAGTCCAGAGCGTTTATGACTTTGTCTTAACCAGAATGCAGAGAGGACATGGAGTGGCAGAAATTGTCAGAGCCAACCGGGTTTTAAGAGACAGTGCATTTAAGGTAGGCTTCCACATGATGCCCCACCTTCCGGGAGCAGATTCTGAACTCGACCTGAGAGGATTTAAAAAGCTCTTTGAAGACCCGCGTTTCATGCCGGATTACCTCAAAATCTATCCAACCCTTGTGACTGAAGGCACAGCTCTGCACAGAATGTGGGAAGCCGGAGAATATCAGGCACTTTCAGACGAAGAGGCTGCAGAGCTTGTTGCAGACATAAAATCTGTCCTGCCTAAATGGGTAAGACTCCAGCGCGTCCAGCGTGACATTCCCGCCCACCAGATCTTTGCAGGCGTTAGAAAAAGTAACCTCCGACAGCTTGCAGAGGAAAAACTCAGGGAAAAAGGAGGAAAATGCCACTGTATACGCTGCAGGGAAGTTGGGCACAATAGCCTGAAAGGGAGGGGGATAAACGAGAAAGATGTAGAGCTTACAGTGGAAACTTACGAAGCCTGTAACGGCACAGAACATTTCATTGCTTTTGAGGATCTTTCGGCAGATGTCCTGATAGGTTTTACACGTTTGCGCTTTCCGGCTGCTCCCCACCGCAAGGAACTACAGGACTCCGCCCTTATAAGAGAACTGCACGTTTACGGCTCCATGGTACCTGTAGGAAAAGGAGCAAAACAAAAGGAATGGCAGCACAGAGGCTATGGAAAAGAACTTATTGAGTACGCTGAAAAAACTGCATATGAGTCAGGCTACGGGAAACTTGCAATAATAAGTGGAATAGGTGCCAGGGAATACTACAGAAAACTCGGGTATACTCTCGACGGATTTTATATGTCAAAAACTCTGAAGGACTAAAAAATTGTTCTTTCCACTGATATACCGTGAACTACCCCTCCCTGTCAGGCTAACGCCTGCTGAGGAAGGGGCTTCCTTCGAGTATTTACTTCATTTGAAAATCAGATTCTGAGAATCTAATTCTCATCGGTAAACCTGTTTGTCGAAGATTATCTACGAATTGTAGATAGCCTGTCCACAAGGCATTCTGTGATAGGAAACGTACCATTATATTGATAGCACTATTTCTATCCCTATCAATTACATTTCCACAATCACATTCCATAGTACTT
>JBFHIK010000129.1:0-7249 GCA_041596555.1 Methanosarcina sp. | reverse complement strand
GTCCCTGTGTGCAAATTTATGTGGAAATCTGGCATAAGGATAAAAGTTGAGATGGCAAAAAGGCAGGTGATTTTATGGCGATGGTTCCCGCAACTCTATTAAAAAAGTTTGAGCCCTGGAATATAACTTCAAAAGCAAAAAAGAATTAAGGTATTCTTTAATAAGTGGTTCCCAATAGAAAGAAACATTAAGTTTGCCTTTCCATATCATTACAGAGCATAATTACGGGGGGTAAAATCATGCTTTCGGAAACACTTGTAGACCTTAAGAATACCAGCCAGAAAGACCTTGATAAGGAAATCCTGAGAGCTGCAATGATTGCAGAACTGGATGCTGTCAACATCTATGAGCAGATGGCAAACCTGACGAAAAACGAGGAGATCCGCACAATCCTTCTTGACATCGCCAGGGAAGAAAAGATCCACGTAGCCATGTTTGAGACCGTGCTCCTGCAAACCGACGAGGAGTTTTTAAAGATTTATGCAGATTATGCGCTTGCCAGAAAATGAACGAAGAATAGTTAGCAGGCATTTTTTATATTTTTTGTGAATCTTTTTCATAACTTATCAGTTATCTTCATCATAAGCCTCTTTTTCAAGTTTCACCACATAATCATTTATACCCGGCGCATCCATATTTTCTATTGGTCTTCCATGCTTGAGGAATATGCAAAGAAGAGAGATTTTGAAAAGACCTCCGAGCCTCGAGCCAGCGGTTTCGAAAGAGGTTCTGAAAAACCTATTTTTGTGGTCCAGCGCCATGATGCAACCAACCTGCATTATGATTTTCGCCTGGAGATGGACGGGGTCCTGAAAAGCTGGGCAGTCCCTAAGGAGCCGCCGAAAAAAGCCGGCATCAAAAGGCTTGCCATCCAGACTGAAGACCATCCGCTCGAATACGCCGATTTTGAGGGAGAAATCCCTGAAGGAGAGTACGGAGCCGGCAAGGTTGAGATCTGGGATAAGGGTACTTTTGAGCTTCTGAAGCGTAAAGAGAAAGAAATTGTTATAACGCTTCATGGGAAAGAACTCGAAGGGGATTATGTACTGATAAGGACAAACTACGGGAAAAAGGGCAAAGGATGGCTTTTTTTCAAAAAAACCGATTGAAAGAATGTTGAAAGTCTATTTAACTCTAAGGTGAGTCAATTTAACTCTAAGGTGAGTCAATTTAACTCTAAAGTGATAGTGCGCCTGTTAAATGCTGGTGAGATGCGATTAAATAGCCTGAAGGCAATTGAATCAGGTAACCTGGACCAGGTTTTATGGGCTCCGGTTTTTGCTCATGCCTTAACTTTAAACCACGGCAGGAGGTCTCAGATGGGAATTGTTACGGGGGAAATACAAAAAATCAGTATTATTGAGGCTGCAGAAGGCAACTGCTGCGTTGCTGCCTGTGATGGGCAGAAGGTGCATGATCGAATTGCAGAGGCTTTTCGCAAAAACAGGAAAGTAAGACTCTCTTTTGAAGAGACGGATGACCTGACGCCTGCTTTTTTGAATGCGGCTGTTGGACAGCTTTATGGGAGTTTTTCAGAGGAGTTCGTTGAAAATAACCTGTCTTTTGCGGACATCGATCCCGAAGATGAAGTCCTTCTTAAGAGGGTTGTGGTGCGGGCAAAAGGCTATTTTGAGCATACAGATTCCTATCTAAAGGCATTCAGGGACGTAATCGGAGGCGAGGATGCGGAATAAAGTCCATACTGCAACAGTCTATTCGCTCAAGCCCGGGGTAAAAATCCGGCCTACAAAAGCCCACCCTGCAAAAGCCTTCCCCGTAAAAGTCCATTCCATAAAGAGCTACGATTTTTCCCAGCCGCAGAGCTTTTTCTTTGACACCAACATCTGGCTTTACATCTACGGTCCGATCAGCTGGCAGGACCCAAGGTCGGAAATCTATTCAAGCGCCTTAAAAAAGATCCGGGCCTCAGATGGGAGTATCTACATAAACTGCATGATTATTTCGGAATTTATCAATGCCTTTTCAAGGATAGAGTTCAAGCAGCAGTCCGAGTTTTCAAGGTACAAGGAATTTCGGAATTCTGCAGGCTTCCGGGCTGTAGCCCAGGACATCGCCTACAACGTAAAAAAAATCCTCAAAAAAACCCTTGCCTGTGACTCTGACTTTGTAAACATAGATCTTCCGGAAATCATAGATATCTTTGAGCAGGGAAAATATGATTTCAATGATCTCGTCTTTGCAGAAGTCTGCCGCTCAAAGGGCATGATCTTCGTAACCCACGACAAGGACTTCAGTAATATGGGAGTTGAGGTATTGACTGCAAATGAGAGGTTGCTGGGGGAAATCGAAGACTGACTCTGTAGTTTTCAGTCAGGCTTAATGGATATGAGGGAAAGCTCTGTTACTCCTTATCTTCGGTTTTGACTTCAATTCTGGCTAAATATATTTTTCAAGCCAGGGGACGCCCCCTCTCTCAACGCCCGACAGGTTTCATGTTTTTTGTAAAGTGCAAATAAAAGCACTATTGAGTCCACTGGCACTGGTTGAAACGATGGGACGTTGACGGTATTCATCCCGCCACTAAAGTAACGGGCATTCTGCCTTCGTTTTTCGTAGAAGGTTTCATGGTGGGGATGATGTGAATAAGGAATTTTCAGTTAGGCATCAGGGAGAGGAAGTTTTCATACCCATACAGTGCAGATTATAGATTATTGAATAAAATGAAGGGGATTCTTTTTTTAATATGCCTTCTTGTAACAAATCGTCTTGAAAAATTCACTATCTTCTCTGAATTCCGGGTCAGTTATTTCTCATTCTCTGCAGTATTTTCTCATCCGGAAAACACCGGTTTCAAATCCTTCGATTAGTCCCATTTTCTTTCAAATCTGTTATTCTTTCTTTTTTTGCCGGGCCGCCAGGTAAACTGGCGGGGGCGCTTATGTTTACCTCGGAATTAAAAAGCAGTTTCCAGGACAAAGAAACTAATTCTCTCAGTCCGGGGACATTTCCTTCAATATTTTCCTCTCTTAATTGCGGAGTCGTTTTACTGGTTGCTTTTTATCTGGCTGGAAGGCCGGTTCAGTCCCGGCGCGGCGCAGGGAGAGAAAACTGAAAGATCCCCTTCTACGGGATCTGGAATAGATCAATCAGTTAATGAAGGACCACCAGCATTTTTTGCTCTCTTTTCTCTCCTGCGATGCAAATGACCGGGCAGAATGTGTTTCTGACCGATTTCTTTATATATGGAAATGATATGTATAGTGAGCCATTAACTAGTTAGTATCCGCTAATTTCTGAGGATTTCTGGCCGATTTCCGGTCACATTTTTGACTATAAGGAGCCTGTGGCTGTCGGCAGATGGGATGGGGCCCGAGTCCGGAAACGCCAAGAGGCTCAGAGATTTTTGATATATGCAAAGACAAGGTGCTTAAAGAGCAAACCTGCGGCAGTGTAAAACCTGTGTGCAGAAACGCCTGAAAACCTTTTACATTCATCGATTATGGATAAAGCTCACTTGAGCATCCGGAAGACAAATACCTGAGACTGCTTGAGGGCATCAGGGCAAAGCAGAATAAAACTATATAAAACGAGCATACTTCGGAGGAATTACTTGGCAAGAAAGAAAGTACAAAGAAAGCTTGACGGATGGAAATCCAAGGAATGGTACAATATTGAAGCCCCGGTTTACTTAAACAGGGCTATTGTCGGAAACACAATGGCAGGAGACTCTTCCCTGCTCTTAGGTCGCAATGTTGAGACTACAGTTGGGGAACTCACCAACGACATGAGCAAGAACAACACAAAGGTCATCCTCAGGATCAGCAAAGTCGTTGGAGACACTGCAACTACCGACCTCATGGGCCATGAACTCACAACTGACTATATCCGCTCAATCGTCAAGAGGCAGACTTCCAGGATCGACGCCAATGTCGATGTTAAAACTAAAGACGGCTACGTTATCCGTGTAAAGCCGACCTGCTTCACCATCAAGAGAGCACGCTCAAGCCAGATTAAAGCCATCAGGGAAATGATGGTCGAGATAGTTAAAAGGCGCGCCTCAGAATCCGATTTTGAGACCTTCATGCAGGAAGCAATTCTTGGCAGGCTCTCAGCAACCATTTACAGGCAGGCTAAGTTCATTTACCCACTTCGCAGAGTCGAGATCAGAAAGACTCAAGTCGAAAAAATGCCCGCAGCTAGACCTGCACCTGCAGCTGCACCTGCAGAAGCATAATTCATATTAAAAAAATATCTCTGCCGCATTTGCGGCAGAGTCTTTTCTAACCGTACAAACACTTTTTTTCTGACCGTACAAACACTTTTTTTCTGACCGTACAAACACTTTTTTTCTGACCGTACAAACACTTTTTTAATGACTTTCGTATTGATGAAGGCACTATTGAGTTAGCCCTTTAAGCGGCTATGAAGGGGTGAGTAACGAGGTCTCAAAATCCTCTCAGGTCTTTGTATTCCCAGATTTTTGAAAACATCAATAATGTAATTGTAGACGATCAGAATTTTTCACATAATAAAAAAGAGAGCCTGGATTTCTCTCCTCAGCCCGGGAAAAGAGCATAAACCACAAAAGATTTTTTATATTTCAAAATCCGATTTATTCCCCATGTCTACCTTCTGGTCTGTATCCCACACCCTTGGAACAAAAGAGAAGGTTTTTTCCTGGCGGATAGATAGCCGGGGAAATATTTTTATAAAAAGGAAGTTCAGGAACGGCCTTTTCCCCAGGATAGATAAAATTAGCTGCAGTAACCTGGACAAACTCCAGGGGTTTATGCAGGACAGGGAATGGAAAGACCTGGCAAACAATGCCGAAAAGCTGTATACAGGGACTGAAAAGGACGGCATAGGCAAATTCCTGTACAGGCTCAGGGCAGAGGTCCCGTATGCCCACCTTTCAAGCCAGTTAGCAGCTATTTTTTACCACTCTGAAGTCTGGGAATGGAACGAGCAGAAAATTGGCATGAAATTTCAGCTGCTCCCCGGAAACTGGCAGGAGAGGACAATGCGATATTACAGGAGTTCGCTGGACCCGGAGAATGAAGGCACTCTTATAGATGATTTTTCAGAAAGTGGTGCGAAAGTAGAACAGGGGCAGGAAAAGGAAAAACTGCAAGAATCACTACAGGAAGAAGCAGTCCAGAAAATTGAGCAGACAAAACTTTCGGTTTTTTTCAATGTCTAAGGAAAAAATAGTAGAAAGATATGGCTTTTAAGCCGGTTTGTAAGCCGGTTTTAAAACTCTTACTCAGGCAGTTTCAATTTCCATTTCGATGCCCCCAACTTTCTTTGCGACAAAATTATAAATAACGCCAATAAGGAACCCTCCTATTCCTCCCGCAATTCCATAAAAGAGAATAACAACTATTATTATAATTATACTTTCAGTAAGGCCAAGAGCTCCCTCTGCGCTCATCATAAGAAGAATAAACGGCGAAAAGATAAGCGCAAGAATCAGGTATATAAGACCGAGAACTTTTGCCAGAGATTTGCTATTTAAGGATGTAATAAGCACCATTAAGGACCACCTCTATAAATATTTAAATTAGTTATCCTTCTATAAAGGCTTATTCTGTTAGATGGTTAAAACGGGCGGGCTTTTTCAGGAATCAGGTTACAGGAAAGCATCAACAGAGAAAGCCGAAAAGCCAGAAAAGCCCGTAGTGCATAAAATGGAAGATAGTGATAAATTGTCCGCAAAAGTCCAATCTTTTGATTCAACGGTACATGCGGCTCAGGGGTTCTATTGTAATCACCACAAGGGTCAGTTTTTCGTAATCTACTCTATATAGCAGCCTCAAATGCCTTGACCGATACCGGAATACTTTTTCCTGGCTTTCGATAATTCTTTTTGCGCCCAGTGGAAAGGGATCAAAAGCAAGCTCTTCAAGGATTTCCCTGGCCCTCGAGTGCGTATTCTCATCTGCCTTCATCATAAAATCCTGTGCAGGGATATCAAAAAAAACCTCGAACATTTCAAAGCCTCATTTCTTCAAGCTTCTTTAACGGTACAAGCTTTCCTCTTGCCTCATTTTCAAAACTTCTAAAAACAAGCTCTTTTTCTTCTGCGGTGAGCAGGACATCTATATCCACCATATGTTCCTTAATTTCTGCAAGCTGTTTCTTTATGAAATTAAGTTCTTCAAAGATTTTTTTATCTATTTTTTCCCCATTCATCAGAACCACCGCCTTTGCTCATATAAGTCGTAAACCGTTATTCACTTTTCAGGGTTTACAAACAGCATCAAAGAGTTATCCCCTAATATAGAGCCGTCTCCTGATAGTTTCCTGATAGATTGTTATCTTCTTACTTCCTCATCAAAGTATCGTGAAATAAGACTTACTGGAAAACTTTAAATTCAGAGTATCCAGATTATATTGTTTTAACTGTTATATTTCAATTTTAAAGAAACCGAATATAAAAAATCTGGCAAAATTCAAAGGTAACTATTATAAAAACGACCAAATTATATATAAAACCTGGAGATCTGTAAAGGGGCAGGAGATAAAAAATGGTAAACGAAAACCTCGGGTTTTTCATCTATGTATTCTCATCAATTTTTGTGATTGTAAGCCCTATCAGCGGAGTTGTAACTTTTATCTCCCTGACAAGCAAGATGACCCGCGCGGAAAAAAATGAAGTCGCAAAAAAAGCAGTGATACTTGCATGCGTAATCGCCCTTTTTTTTGCAATTACCGGAAGCATGATACTTAATATATTCAGCATCAGTGTCGATTCGCTTCGTGTTGCGGGTGGACTCCTGCTTTTCAGTATCGCATTTGACATGATGCATGCAAAGGTCTCAAGGGAGAGCATTACTGAGGAAGAAATTACTCAGTCCCAGGAACGAGAAGATATATGGGTCTTTCCGATCGCTCTTCCGCTCCTGACAGGTCCGGGTACGATCAGCACAGTAATTGTCCTTATGGGGGCGGCAGATGGGGTTCCACAAAAAGCAATAGTTATCTTTTCAATTATACTTACATTCATAATCTGCCTGGTTGTCTTCTTCTTCTCGAGGAGGCTCCACAAGTTTATAGGATACAACGGAATGCTTGTCTTTACAAGGCTCATGGGGCTTTTGCTTGCGGCTCTTGCAGTGGACCTTACTGCCAGGGGAATAATAAACATATTCGGGCTGGTAATTTGAAACCTTCAGGTTTGAGAGTTCAAAACTCTTGAACCTTCAAAATTCTAACACATAAAAGGGTATCATGCAGCGTCGTCATGCAGCGTTATAATGCGGTGTTATAGTGCGGCGTTATAGTGCAG
>JBFHIK010000128.1:0-7309 GCA_041596555.1 Methanosarcina sp. | reverse complement strand
TAGTTATATTACTTAATACTTTGTATATTTTTTTAAAGCTGAGTTTTATTCCTTTTAAAGGAACAAAAGTATCCTCTTAAGATTCAAGGGAGAATTTTCCTCCAGAAAAACATGCAATCGTTTTGTCGTACAATTTTAAAGGATAATATATCTTTTGAGCATGTTTTTCATACATAGTTAACCTATTACATTTTCAGTAAATATGTGAAATTTGCTTTTGCCCTTACAATTTGAAGAGTATACGAATAAAAGTAAAATCACTGGATTTTTCATTACTTACTCACATACTAAATGGAGTTCAATAGTATTAAACTTTTCATTGATTATTTATATTTACCAAAAATTATAGTTAGATAGTAATGCTTCTATTGCCTATAAAAATTAGATAAGTACCCGTTTCCAGTTTGAAAAACAAAAATGGTGTTTCAAAAATCACAGGAAAATCAAAAGAGATGAAGGCCAATAAAGAAGAATTGAATAAGGAGTAATGAATGAAAAGGATCAATGAATGAAAAGGAGTAATGAATGAAAAGGAGCAATAAATGAATAAGATTAGGTGGGATGTAGATTTATCAAAGGAGTTTAATCCCTGATAAAGTTATTTCAAACCTGATAGGATTCAGACTGACGTATGTCCTTCGCATTTTAGGAATCCTTATGTAGCGCTCAATATTCCCTGTATAGGGATTTTCATCTACCATAAGCCGGAGACAGCTGCTTACCGAGTATTCTGCAAGGTTATTGTTCGCCTTTAATGCAGTATCATCCATGATAAACATGGACGTGCAACCTGCCTTTGTGCTCAGGAGAAAGGTTAGAGCATCAAACTGATCCCTGAAATCCTGAAGAGAAAGGCGAAGAGTAAAAACTCCGATATTATCGATAACCACAGCCCCAGTCCCGTCAGGCACATACTCGGAAAGTGAGGGCAGATCTATCTCCAGACCTTCAGGAGTAAACCCAAATTTAGACGTCTGGACTTTCTCGGAACGGCTTTGAAAAGCCTTTTCGATGGCCAACTGACCTGATTCATAATATTTAGTAAGCCCGCAACCTATCATTTCAGATAACTCGAGAATATCTTCAGGAAGTTCTTCCGTTGCAATAAGTACGCATTTTTTACCCTCCACACATGCCTGATGCAGAAAATGGATGGAAAATGTAGTCTTTCCAGTTCCTGTATCTCCGGTGATAAGAAGGACCCTGCCTGGCAGGTATCCACCTCCGATCCTTTCGTCAAATTCAGGTATTCCTGATGATGTCCGTCTCATTGTCTTGACTCAATTAATTTCGATACGCAGTAACTCATTAAAACTCTTGAATTTATAGCAACCTTAAGACTCTTGAATTATTATATTTATGAAATATGTCATAAAACTGAACTTTTACTTACAGGATATAAGACGAGCTCTTATATAAAATTTACATACAGAATATTAAGGCTATTAAGGCTATTAAGGCAGATCTACAAAATTAAGGAAAATAGGATGCAGGGATAAAAATTTATAAAAAAAAACGACGAGAGGGGGACTCGAACCCCCGGGATGCGGGGCATCACGGGATTAGCAATCCCGCGCCATACCGGGCTTGGCTATCTCGTCATTATCGAACTTTAGAAACGCGTCCCCTAGAACGCATTTCATATATATAACCTTTTCCGGAGAAAAAGATTTTAAATAAATTACTCCTCATGGAAAATTGCAGTAGGTTACAAAATCAATTTCTCAAAAACTATTAAATGATGTGTTTAGTGATGAGCACACCGCAGGTCGTTGTACCTCGGAGACTTCAGTAGGCTGACATCTCTTCTCCACCCCGCTACCCCACAAGCGACGGTTGCCCATGGTGAGTCTGCTCCCTTCCGGGCCTCGACCGGTTTCCACGGTTAGGGTATGAGAACCTGTTTTCCAGCAAGTCCGCATACCTGCACTATCCAAGCAGGACGGGGCTTCTCAGTTGAAACTTCAGGCTGGAATCTCTTTGACGCATCTTCCTTTGGCTTCGTTCCCCGCATATCGGCGATTTCGGGTTACAGGTAACGCCGGGCTACCCGAACTAGCTCATCAGCTATATAAAGACATTAGTCACTTATAAAACTATCCCTTCCGATATCTATTTTAAATCCCTTTTCATTAACACATGCTGCGCCCGAAAAAAACAAATAAACATATCCTGAAAAGCATTTTTTGGAAAAAATTCTTATGAGGAAAACCAATGGGCTGAAGATTTTTTTACAGAATACGATTTAATTCTATATTTAAAAGTTATTTTTAAAAATCAAAAAAAGGTTCTTGAGAGCGTGGACTCACCTTAGAAATATATATTCCAATGAATAAAATCCCTTATTTATTTATACGTCGTTTTTCAAAGTAATAGATACATAAAAAAGGTTCAGAATATTCCAAACTGCTTGCAATATGTTAAAACGCCCGGCAAAATAACTAAACAAGGGGAGTTTTTATGAGATATGGAGTTGCAATTGACCTGGGAACAAGCGGGTATCGGGCTCAGAAGATTGACCTTGATACACAGGAAATTAAAAGGACAGTAATAACATTGAGAAATCCTCTTCCCGGAGCGAATGTGATGGATCACATGGACTTCGCAATTCACTACGGGCAGGATCTTGCGCATGGGCTTTCCGTAAATGCGGTAAAGACCCTGTTCCAGACCCTTGATGTTAAAAGCGGAGAACTTGACAGAATTTCAATCTGCGGAAACCCTATTCAGTTATCTATTTTTCAGGGAATCAGTATTGAAGACCTGGCTTATGCAGGGGAACGGAAGAAAAAGAAGTACAATATACAGGAACAGAACAGGAATGCGAGAATAATATCCAGCAGCGAAATTTCAGGGCTTGAAGAATTTAACTGTGAAATTGTCGTCCCTCCTGCAATAAAACATGAAGTCGGCGCCGATGCCCTTGCTCTTATAATTAAATCGGGAATGCTTAACAGTGATGAGATTTCGATTGCAACGGATTATGGGACAAATGCCGAGATGGCGCTCAAAGTAAAAGACATTATTTATACCGGCTCGGCAGCTGCAGGCCCGGCTCTTGAAGGGCAGCAGATAAAGCATGGGACCCTTGCTTCTCCTTATGCAATTTCCGATTTTGAATTTGAGGACGGGGCATTGAGGAATTATGTATTGAACGAAGAGATGAAACCAGAATCTGGAGACCTTGTGGACCCCAAAACCGGAGAAATCCTGGAAGAGGGAAAGATCAAAGCCAGGGGAATTACAGGTACTGGGGTTATTGCCCTTATAGAAAAAGCTATTGGGCACGGTCTTGTTGAACTCCCAAAAGTCAAAACTCCGGATGAATTAATTCATCTGCAGAACGAAATAACATTTTCGGAAAAAGATCTCAAAGAAGCCGGAAAAGCCATAGGCGCGATCAGGGCAGGGCATATCACACTCTGTGCGGTTGCAGGCATAGAACTGACAGATATTGATGCAGCGTATATGGCAGGTGCTGCCGGCACATACATGGATGCAAAA
Organism: Methanosarcina sp.; assembly: GCA_041596555.1. Taxonomy (GTDB): domain Archaea; phylum Halobacteriota; class Methanosarcinia; order Methanosarcinales; family Methanosarcinaceae; genus Methanosarcina. The sequence continues at coordinate 3,805 of JBFHIK010000128.1, read as the reverse complement.
AAAGCTCAGAAAATTGGCTTGATCCCTTACTCTACAGGGAAAATTGCCCAGCTCGGGAACACCTCTCTTGCTGTTGCAAGGGAAATCCTGCTTTCGGAAGAAAGGCTGTGGGAACTTCAGGATATCGCAAACCAGATTATAGGCACTCACACAATGTTTGCGACTGCGCCGGAGTTCCGGGATGCCTATGTCCTTGAACTTGCGTACTGGGAAGAGGGAATGCCCTTTAAGATGTTTAAGAAATTCCTTAAAAAGAAAGGGCTTTCGTCACTTGATGAACCCATAGACAACCCTGTGGTAGATAAGCGCGTGGAAAGAGATATTCCTGTTCTTGGTGAAGAAGGTCTCTATGTACTCGAAAGAGTTGGAACCTATATGACAATGGTTGTCGACTGCCCTGAGTGCAGGAAGTGCATAAAAGTCTGCCCCAACGACGCCATTACAATTGACGAGGAAAACAGAGTTATGATAAGCACCGACCTCTGCGAAGGTTCACATTGTCAGAAATGTATCAGAGCCTGCCCACCTGACAAATTTAACTGGGAGAATCTGGAGGTATTTAAACCAGAGCAACAGGAGTAAGGTTAAGCTGCCTGCCAATGGGTCAGCACTCAGGTACTTATAATTTAGAAAAAAGTTATTCTGAAACTCCAATACATCATTACGGAGAGTAATGCCGATGGGCGAATATAGTTAAAAATATTTAAAAACAATGTTCAGCATTACTCTTATTAGTTTTAAAGATTGGAACAACTATCTGGAGTGAGAATCCGTAGCTGGTAAAAAGTTAAACGTCAACAGATCTCCAGGACGGTGCAACTCACTTGAATAAAAAACGAATTCAATAAAGCAGGATGTGGAAGTTGACGCATTTCTTCTCGGACCTGAACTCAGGTGTTTCTTGTTAAGGTATTATGAATATGTGAACAGTATGTCAACTACCCCTGAGCTAAAGACTCAGGGGTTTCCTGCTGAGGGTTTATGAATAGCATAACAGTGTGCGAATATGAAATAAGTGTAGGACAGATACTATTTGAACCTCAAAACGAGAAGAATAACCACGAGAAATAATAATCAGGTTGTGAATTTAAAGTAAAATTGAGACGCAATCTTTCAACAAATTGGGAGTTTTGGGCGGTTGTGTGCATAATAAACACAAATTATATAAATAACTTAATCGTAAGGAATTATTGAGGCATCTAATCCACTTTCACACCATAAATTATCTACCACATCTAACCCAAATAGATTTTTTAATTATACAACGCCGTTTTTTAGATGCCTCATTACCCAATTAAAGCAACGCTGATTAGGATATATAATCATTATATATAAGCTTTTATATTCAATTTTTAAATTAAAAATCAAGTTAGCGATCTTATTTAGTATGAGATGTGAATTTTGTGCAGAATAAAGCTAAGTTCCTGAAAACTCAAAAGCTTTAAACTCAAAAGCTTTAGTATCTATAAAAATTGATCTCTTTTTAGTTTTAGATGAATTCATTTCCGGGCATCCGGTGTACTACTCATAATCTCTTATAAAATTATCCTTTACATAAAATCCTGTGAAATATTTTTGAAAATGATGCCTGTAAAGGCTGAGATTTTTAATGACAGTCAGTCTAACTGAAACCTGTGGGGCGATTCCGAAAAGAGGGAATAAGGTATGAATTATCTAGAAAGAGTGAGGGGTACAACTAGCACAAATTTTATAAATAACCTCTACATAGGAGTTAATGAGGCATCTAATCCACTTTCACACCGTAAATCATCTACCACATCTAGCCCAAATAGATTTTTAGTTACGCAACGCCTATTTTTTAGATGCCTCAATCACCCAATTTGGATGAAACGTTTGATAAAATCATCTATTGGTTTATAGATTTTCTCAGATATAAATATTTATATTTAACATTGTTTATAATTATATATGGTATCTAGTTGTTCATCGAAGAAAATAAGCTGAAAAATACTAGATTTAACATTGTCTATAATTATAGATGGTATCTAGTTGTTTATCGAAGAAAATAAGCTGATAAATACTAGATTTCAGAAGGAAAACACAGGCAAGTGCCCCTGTATATCTCCCTGCCTTTTTATTGACTGAATGGAATAAAGAATGAATGTAAAAAGAAAAGAAAAATAAAAAGGAAAGAAAAAGGTCAGAGGGAATAAGCTTCGCGAAGTTTTGCAACGAGAGTTTCGACCTGTTCCACTGCTGTTCCTATATACTTATCCGGGTTTACGAGGTTCTCAATATCTCCTGCACTCAGGTACCTTGAAACAGAAGGAGTTTCCAGAAGTACATTTTTGAAATGCTGCCCGGTATCATGGGCTACCATCGCTGCATTCCGGACAAGTTCATGGGCTTCCTGCCTGCCTACACCTCTTTTCGCAAGTTCTATCATCACAGCTTCTCCCATGTTAAGGCCTCTTAGCAGTTCCAGGTTCCTGCGGATATTTTCGGGATAGAACCTGAGATTCTCAAGCACACTGATCCCAAGTTTAATTATATGGTCTGTAAGTACACAGGCTTCCGGGAAGACAACCCGTTCACAGGAAGAATTTGTAAGATCCCTTTCGTCCCAGAGGGTATTGTTAAGAAGTTCAGGCTCAATCATTGCTCTCACGATCCGTGCAAGCCCGCAGATCTGCTCGGATTTTATAGGGTTGCGCTTGTGAGGCATTGTGGACGAACCGACCTGCTTTTTCCCGAAGCTTTCCTCAACCTCGGCAATTTCACTGCGCTGAAGAGTCCTGATTTCTATGCCAATTTTGTCCAGTGTCGTAACAGTATTTGCCATCCACATAACAAACTCGGCATGCCTGTCCCTCTGGATAATCTGGTTTGAGACATCCACAGCCCCGATTCCGAGGTGCTGCATTGTAAGTTTCTGGATCAGGATTCCGGATTTTCCAAAAGCTGCCTGGGTCCCGACAGCTCCGGTCATCTGCCCCACAGTAGCTCTTGGAGTCAGCTCGTATAAACGGTCCAGATGCCTTGAAATCTCGGAAGCCCAGATTGCAAAACGGAGCCCATATGTTGTGGGGACGCCTATCTGCCCATGTGTCCTTCCGCAGCAAACTGTGTTCTTGTGGGCTTCTGCCTGGTTTACCAGAACCCTGAGCAGGATTTTTAGTTTATCTTCCAGGATATCAATTGCGTCCTTTATCTGGAGCGCTGTTGCCGTGTCAAGGATATCGTTTGAAGTAGCTCCGAAATGGACCCACTTTCCCGCATCGTCTCTGCACTGCTCAGAAATCGCAACAACCACAGCCATCATATCGTGGTGGATCTCGGCTTCGATTTCGTCAACTCTTTTTGCATTTACAGAGGTAATGCATTTGGAGATGACATCAGCCGCTTCTGCGGGGATGAGTCCCATATCTGCTTCTGCCTGGGCAAGGGCTGCCTCTGTCTGCAAGATTCTATTAAGTCGGTTTTCCTGACTCCACACATACTTCATTTCCGCTGTACCGTACCGGTATTCTATAGGATGAATAGCCACATCAATCACCTTACTGGAATCGGGAATTTAATTTAGTCCCGGATCTACTTTGGGTCTACTTTAAGCCTTAATTGTTCTTAGTTTTTTAATCGTCTGAATTTAGGAGCGTTTAAGGCTAATCCCCGTGTTTTCAAACATGAGATACAGCCGTCAACTCTCTTCTGATGTCTACTGCCAATGTTTTAAACGTTTAAACCTATACCTTATTGTTAAGTTTTTGCTGTTTGAGCCTTAACGCTGAACAGGTCGGCTTAACTTTGCTCTGAACTTAAACTATGAGGTTCTATAGAGGAGTTC
>JBFHIK010000127.1:0-7354 GCA_041596555.1 Methanosarcina sp. | reverse complement strand
CTTCCGCACTCCCATAGTAATAAAGTTACATCACCTCCCCTGGGCGAAGAGAAAAAAAGTTACTTCTCAAGAAGGGCAAACTCTCAAAACCAATCGTATTCTTTCTTTCGTATCCCGGTCCGGGTCGAGCAGGATTTTTATTCCATCAGGGTGCAGCCTTACTTTAAAATCCAGACTTCATCACGGGGTACGTACTTCTCTTTTTCTTCAAGTTTTTTGTACTGGCTGGCTGTGGGGCTGCCGTCCGAAAAATAAAAATAAATTCTTAAAAATCCCGCCTGTGCGAAATACAACTCTATTTCTTCTCAGACGGTTGTGCGGGGATGATAGGAGAGAACGAAGGCATAGAGGCTATGGAGAAAACATCGAAGCTAGGATACAAACCACCGGGCAAATAATTAAGAAGAAATCATTTTTTCTTTTTTACCTGGCACTGGTTAAATAGAATATAATATCTAAAATAAAAAGAAGGATAAACTGCCTGAGGGCAGCCGAGAGCAGCCTGAAAAAGAAATGCAGCTCCTTTGAAAAAAGGCTTACTTTTCAGTTTTTTAACTTTGGGAGTGCGGAGGCACAGCGGGAAGTCCCCTTCCTCGGAACAGGTAGGGGATGAAAGCGAAGCCTCGCAGTTAAACTAAGATCACTTTTAACTTCCAAACTGTCAACCGTTGTTGATTCTGTACATTTATATAAACCTATAAACCTATATTATATTATCCGTAGCTCTCCCTCGCCCATGTGGTAAAGGAAAGTAGGGGATAGCCGGATACTATCAGGTACAAACTTTCTGAACTTAGACTATGAGGTTCTACAGAGAAGTTCTGTAGGTAAAAGTTTGAACGGTGAACAGTAGAGCTTGACAAGGTATCAGCAATAAGAAGTTGTGAAACTTATTGCAAAATGCCTTGTGGACGGGCTATCAAAATCTTTGGATTTTGGTAATCTACGACAATACAGGTTTTTTGAGGAATTGAGATTCTTTGAGAATCGAAGCCGATGATAAAAATACTCGTAGGAAGCTCCTTCCTCGCCATCAGGTAGGGAGGGGTAGTTCACTAGATTTTCCTTAACTCTTCCAACCCGATCATTCATCAATTAAACTTTTATTCCGTGCGGATGAGTTGAAGGATTGGTTAAAGTGCTGTCCAGCCGCCATCAACTGTAATTATCTGGCCTGTAATATATCTTGATGCATCGGATGCAAGGTAAACAACTGTTGTATCCAGATCTCCGGACTTTCCTGGACGTCCCATAGGACACATAAATTCAATAATTTTTAAAAATTCCGGATCAGCAACAACTCCTTCTGCCATTCCGAGAGCAAAATAACCGGGTCCGATTGCATTAACAGTAATGCCTTCTTTTGCCCATTCAGTTGCCAGAGACTTCGTGAGCATTAAAACTCCACCTTTTGTTGAGCAATAAGCTGTAACCGGCATTCCTTTCATTGATACTGTTGAGTGGATTGATCCGATGTTAATGATTCTTCCATATTTTTGCTTTAGCATTACTTTCCCAACTTCGCGGGCAAAGAAATAAACACCATTTAGATTGGTATCAATCATATTGCGCCACATTTCATCAGTTGTTTTGTCTGCAGCGTCAACAAGTCCAAGACCGGCATTGTTTACAAGGATATCAATTCTGCCGAAGTCATTTTCTACCTGCTCCACAGCACTCTGAATCTGTTTTGTTTTCATTACGTCACATACGTAATAGCGGCAGGTTACGCCAATTTCTTCGATTTCCTTCTGTACTTCCTTTAATTTTTCTTCACGACGTGCAACTATAGCGATATTTGCACCTTGATTTGCCAGAGCTTTGGCAAAGTCTACCCCAAGACCTGAGGAAGCACCTGTTACAATAGCAACTTTACCCGTTAAATCAAATAGATTTTTCATTTTAACTCTCCTTTAATTATTGTATTAGCTATGTAGACAAAATGTTGGGTCCTTATACACTCTATTAAATTGCTTTTTTTATCTAAAAATATGATAAAATTCAGATTTGAAAATTCCTCCTTAATTTTTGTCCCCAAAAAACGAAGGAATACAGTATAGTAAATTCAAAGAAGTATATTAAATTTGTTAATTTTAGGAATGATAAAAATATAATTTATAAATTTCAGTTTGGGAATTGGTCTATAGTCATTTCCCCCAATAACCATTCTTGGCAAAAAACCTCTTGATATTATATTTGAATCATTCCTTGGCTTTAAAACGGCAGTGTAATTGACCACTTACTGAGCCATCAATGATCCGAACAGGAAGTCGATAGTCGTCCAGAATTCTCCGAATGTTCCTTCGTGGCTTTTTCTAAGGTAACAGGTTACGAATAGGAAAAATTCCCGGTTTTTCAGGTGAAAGCCAATTCTGCCCTTTTTCGTCCTTACCTCAGCAACTCGTGTTCTTGGTAAGTAATTGAAGGCAGAATGGGGTTATTGTTTATAATCAGCCCGTCGACCGAAAAATAAAAATGAAGTCTTAAAAATCCCGCCTGGGAAATTCAGTTCCGTTTATTTTCTGCCGGTTGTGCGGAGATCGGGGGGAGCGACTAAAAATAAAGTCCCATCAGGGATGGCTTCCAGGAAAACTTTCGAGGCAACTTTCGAGGCAATCTCCTGCCGCTGGAAAAGTTTCCAGTTCCGCAAATCTCACTTTTATTGAAGTTTCCGGCTTTGTTCGCTTAATATTAACGAAGGCAGCGCCGGGAAAGTTCTTCTGAGCAGCCACCCACAACCAAAAAATAAAATATTAGTATTAAAAATCTCCCGCCGCCGGAAAAATTACCAGCCCCACAGATTGCTGCGGGATATTCAGCTGAAATGAAATTGGTTCTCAAAATAGACGCGCGTTATCCATCCTCAGAATTGAGGCTCTTTACTGTGCAATTTCCAGAGCCTCTTCGAGAAGTAAGTTTTCATCAACATAACGCCAGATAAATTGGTTTTCTGCCGCTCCACTCTTTTCTATTAGATTAATAATAAGCAAGTTTGTCTCCGTATTGAAAGAAAAGCTTAGAATGTTTCCCTGCTTTGTTTTGGTGCTGCATCTAGCGATTTTTGACTCCATATTTACCCCCCATTATTTCCTGTTTAAACCCCGTTTCAGTGAATTGATCTGGTTAATAAATAAGGACATTTGTCTATATATAGGCATTTTCTTGTTTCAATCGTTGTTTTAGTTGATATTGCTCTCTAAACGATTAAAAGCAAAATCATCGGCAACTAAAATAAGTTTCAATTCTTGTTTTAGGTACATTTCGCTTCCCACCACCGCCAAAAAATAAAATTTAAGTTTTAATAATCTCCTGCCGCCGCCGGAAAAGTTTCCAGCCCTGAAAATCTCACTTTTATTGAAGTTTCCGGCTTTTTTCGCTTAATATTAACAAAGGCAGTTCCGGGAAAGTTCTTCTGAGCAGCCACCCACAGCCAAAAAATAAAAATACTCTTTTAAAAATCTCCTGCCACCTGAGAAGTTTCCAACCCCACATATATTTCAAATCAAAGTTGCACTGGCGCACCCCGCTGCAAGCTAGAGGGATATTCGACTGAAATAAGCCTGGTCATTTCAATGGAACCAGATGCTGATATTAAAGAGACTAGCTCAAATTAGCCCAGACTAGCTCAAAATGACCCCATTATTGGTGTGATTCTCGAGGAGAAATATGGATTTTAAGAAGTTGAAATTATGATAAGTCCGATTTTCCCTATGCAGGTATTCAGAACAATCAATTTGATTTTCGGATTGAGAAGTATATATTAATATCAAAATCACCAATTAATGTCTATGCGGTTTACAATTAAACTTGAAGAGTCTGAGGAAGGAGGCTATACCGCCCAGTGCCTTGAAATTCCTGCCGCTATCACTGAAGGAGAGACTAAAGAAGAAGCGCTTGAAAACATCAAGGAAGCTATACAGCTTGTCCTGGAAGTAACAAAGGAACAGGCGCAGGTGCTGGGTGAAATTGCCACGGTGGAGGTTTCGGTTGGCTAAATTGCCTTCGATTTCCGGAAAAAAGGTTATAAGAGCTCTCGGAAAACTGGGTTTTATCGTTGTAAGGCAGAGAGGAAGCCACGTAATTTTGCAAAGGGAATCAAACCTGGTCACTGTCCCCCTGCACGACCCTATTAAAAAATCCACCTTAAATGCAATCTTGAAGCAGGCTGATGTTTCACTCGAAGAATTGCTGGAATACCTTTAATTTTTAAGTGAATTTTTTGAAAAGCTCCATTTTGTGTAGTCAGTCTTATGAGGGAGAGGAAAATCAAATTCACAGCAGGTTCAGGCTGGCTCATAGTTGAATCCGAACCAGAAATTGTCTGAATATTACTGTTTTATTATATTTCCGGCGGACTGCTCCCTTTCTTCCCATCTACTGTTTATTAGTTTCTGATCCCGCAACAAACCACTCAACGACGAAATACCCAAAATCATAAAATCCTCAAACAGGACCCCTGAATGCAAAATCGTATGAGTGAGTGAATATATTTTTCAAGTCATTGACCCACTCTCTCAAAGCCCGGCAGGTTTCAGGTTTTTTGTAAAAGGGTTCATGGTGGGGGACCGATGTGAAAGAGGAATTCAGGGGCATCTGCAAGAGAAATGTTTTATAGCAATGCGGAAATCTCTTAATCATGGAAGAAACGTACAGATTTTCAGCTGTCGTTCAGAAGGAAGGAAAATGGTATGTTTCCTGGTGTCCGGATCTTGACATTGCAAGCCAGGGAGAAACAATTGAAGAAGCCATTGGGAATCTGAAAGAAGCAATTGAACTCTACCTCGAAGACGAAGATGCTCAGATCCCGGTAGCTGGCCAGGTTTTTACCACAACGGTAGAGGTCTCTTCCCATGTCAAAACTTCCCACCCCATCAGCTCATGAAGTCATCAGGGTACTCAGCGGCCAGGGATTTCAGGTAGTATCTCAGAAAGGAAGCCACATCAAAATGAAAAAGATAACTACGAATGAAACACGTGTTGTTATTGTTCCCGATCATTCAGAAATTCCGGCAGGAACCTTGAAATCCATTATCCGGCAAGCAGGAATGACCAATGAAGAATTTATCAGGCTTCTGTGATTTTGCCGTATACACAGAACCATTTAGAGACTCTCTTTTTTTCTAACTTTGATTTCTTCTGCCCTTTTGATAAGTTTGATTTACCTGCTCAAAAACCATATTTTCAAGTGCTTTTATGACTTTTTTGGCAGTAAGAGGCATTATTTTATCCATTCACACCTCAACTTTGACTTTCTGTATCCCGATAAAATCAAGGTGTCTCTCTTCCCCTTTCTCGGCTACAACCTCAAGGTAGAGTTCAATTGCTTCTTTTATTCTCCTGTTTAATTCGTCAAGTGTCTCTGCCTGAGTGTGACATCCCGGAAGTTCAGGCACAGAAGCTACATAAATCCCGTCTTCGTCCTGTTCAATAACGACAGTAAACTCTCTCATTGGGTGGCTCCTTTTAAGATATAAATCATATTCCAATGATTTTATTTATAGCTGTGTTAACTTCCTCATTTCCTCTTTGCAGGTCTGTTTTCAGGAGGAAGATTATATAGAAACGCTGATTTTAAAGAATTTGGGACTCAGTTTAATGTTACATTTAAGAGAAAACACTTCGAAGAAGTTGAAGAGGTAGAGAGAGAAAAGGTCGGAGAAAAGGTCGGAGAAAAGGTCGGAGAAAAGGTCGGAGAAAAGGTCGGTGAAAAGGGGGTAGAAGGGTGGTCTGAAAGGTGGTCTGAACTTAATGAAAACCAGCGTAAGATCCTTATTTCAATAAAAAACAAACCATCAATCTCAAAAACAGAACTTGCTGGGAAAATTGGAATAAATCCATCTGCAATCCAGAAGAATCTGGGCACATTAAAGAAAAAAAGTATCCTCAAAAGAATCGGGCCAGCCAGAGGTGGACACTGGGAAGTCGTTGAAGAATGAGGGACTGGAGCCGCCTGTGGGGCTGCCTGAATAGAACTGTTTTATTATATTTTCGGGTGGACTGCTCCCCTCTCCCTCCAATCACCGTTTATCCAGTTCTCTACTATTTTATCCCGCGACGAAATCCCCTAAATCATAAAATCCTCAGACAGGACCCCTGAATGCAAAATCGTATGAGTAAGTAAATATATTTTTCAAGCCCTGCACCACTTCCTCTCAACGCCCGGCAGGTAGTTGAAGGTAGAGTAGGTTTACTGGTTGCTTATCGGGTCTGCCGCCTGAAAAATAAAATTTAAGTCTTACAAATCTCCCATCACCTGAAAAGTTTTCAGCCCCACATATTTATCAAATCAAAGTTTCACTGGCTAACTCCGCTGCAGGTAATGGGATATTCGACTGAAATAAAACCGGTAAGAAAGAAACGAACAAAAAATAAAAGAAAAGAGAAAAGGTGACGGGCACACGCCCGAGAAATAAATAATTAAGAGTTAGTTATGGGCATTTAACCATTACAGTTATTTGTGGCTGTGGAGATGGAAAAGCCCTTCTCTTGCTTTGTCAAGGAGTTTATTAGCTTCCTCAACTTTGCTGGCAGCCTCAAGGATATCTTCGGAGGCTTCAAGAAAACCGTCTTTTTTGGCCTTCAAAGCCCATTCTTTAAAACTCTGTATATGGCTGTCGTTATGCTCGATCCAGTGTTCAATCAAATGCGAAAGATTATCGTGATTAAGTTCTTCTGTCATAGGTATTCCCTCCTGTTTATGCAATATGCAATTCATGGTATAAATCCCCACGGATTTAAACCGGATGCTGATTTTCGGGGACAACCTCAAACATTTCAGCTTATTTTGTTGAAGCTGGATCGGCTTGAAATTTTTGGTTTGAACTGATTAGCTTAAACGAATTTAGCTTAAACGAATTTAGCTTAAACGGATTCGATTTAAACTGATATAGCTTAAACTGTCCTCGGATCAGTTATTTCACCTTTCAGTGCCGAGGCTGCTGCGGTTGCAGGGGATGCAAGATAAATAAAGCCGTCTTTTCCCATCCTGCCTTTGAAGTTCCTGTTTGCGGTTGAAACGCAGACCTCTCCTTCCCCGAGCACGCCCTGATGGGCACCGAGACAGGGCCCGCAGCCAGGGGTTGCAAGAGTCACACCGGCTTTCAGAAGGATCTCCATGGTCCCGTTTTCGATTGCTGCAAGAAGGGTGGTGCGGGAGGCAGGGATCACAATTGTCCTGACTGCAACCTTTTTTCCTTTAAGGACTGCCGCTGCTACCTCGAGGTCTTCAAGCCTTCCGTTCGTGCACGTCCCTATAAAGACCTGGTCTATGTGAGTGCCTTCAACCTCTCCGACAGGCTTTACATTGTCCACCTGATGCGGGCAGGCTACCTGAGGTTCGATATCTCCTGCATCG
>JBFHIK010000126.1:0-7355 GCA_041596555.1 Methanosarcina sp. | reverse complement strand
TATTCAACTCCTGTACTACTGCTGCAGATTAACCACGGAATATCATAGAATTCACAGGATATTGTTTACAGACCTGCCAATTCATTCCGGCATGATAGAGCCGCAATTACGTAAGGGTTGAAATCACAATCAGCTAATTACCGGATATAACTAAATTAACAGAACTAGTATTACTTACAGGTCAACAGGTGTGGTCCACTTGAGTCATAACATGAAAGGACAGAAGAAGCGTCTTGCAAAGGCGCACAAACAGAATACGCGAGTCCCAGTATGGGTTATTGTAAAAACTAACCGGAAGGTAGTGAGTCATCCCAGGCGCAGACACTGGAGAAGAAGAAGCCTGGATGTAAAATAAGCGAGGAAGGTGGGATAAAATGGCAGACGACATGGTTAAAGAACAGATATACACTATTCCCCTCAGAGAGGCAAGGAAGGTCCCTGTATGGAAAAGAGCCAACAGGGCAGTTATTGAAGTACGAAAGTATCTCGTAAAGCACATGAAAACTGAACTGACACAGGTTAAACTGGACAAAACCATCAATGAACTTCTCTGGGAAAAAGGCTGTGAAAAGCCGCCTCTCTCAATCCGGGTACGTGCTGTAAAATTCGCAGATGGTGAAGTACAGGCAGAACTTGCTCAGTAAATATATACCATATAAAGCGAAAAGTCAAAGAATATGATACGAACAGTGGATATCTACGATACCCCGATTATCGGGGTATTTTCAACCTGTACCGAAGATATTGTCCTCGTCCCTCCTATGACAAAACCAGAGGTCTGCAATATACTCGAAGAGGTGCTGGATGTAAGGGTCGTCGAGACTCTTATAAATGGAAGCATTGTAGTGGGAGCCCTTTCAAGAGGCAACTCAAATGGTTTTCTGCTTCCATACGGCTCCAATGTAAAAGAGATGCAGAAACTCACCGACATTCCCGCAGGCATCCTTCCGGACAGGCTGAATGCAATTGGAAACATTGTGCTCGCGAACGATTCCGCAGCCCTTGTACACCCCGATCTGTCAGATATGGCTCTTGAAGCCATTGCCAGGACCCTTAAGGTGGACGTTTACCGGGGAACAATTGCCGGGATTAAAAATGTAGGGATGGCAGGAGCCGTTACAAATAAAGGGCTTCTTGTACACCCTAAAGTGACAGCTTCGGAAAGAGAATTTCTGGAAAAGATCTTCGGACTTCAGGTAAACATAGGGACTACTAACTTCGGGACCCAGATGCTTGGCTCAGGCCTGCTCGCGAACTCAAAGAACTTTGTAGCAGGTTCCGAAACAACAGGGCCAGAACTCGGGAGAATTGAAGATGCCCTTGGGTTCCTGGAGTGAGCATCATATAATCCATCTGTTCCAGAACAAAGTTACAGTAAGAGAGTGGTAATGATGAAAAGTTTTATTGTCAAAGGTAAATTTAAAGCAGGAACCAACTGGGAAAACTTCACAAAGAAGGTCGAAAGCCAGAACGAAAAGAATGCAACCGATAAGACATGCTCGATCTTCGGAAGCAAACACAGAGTTAAAAGAAGCCAGATCCAGATCGAAAGCATAGCTGAGGAGTGAAGGATATGGCAGAAGTCAGTGAAGAGATCAGGAATCTGGCAGCCAGGCATCAGGATTTCCAGAGGCAGGCTGAAGCGCTCAGGCAGGAGATGAACATGGTACAGGCTTCCATTTCCAGCTGCGACCAGACCATTGTTACAATAAATGAGCTGAAAACAGCTTCAGAAGCAGGCAAGGCTGCGGAAACAATGGTTCCGGTAGGTTTTGGTTCTTATGTTTATGCTGAAGTCAAAAACGCAGATCGAGTCATTGTTAATCTCGGAGCAGGCTTCAGTGCAGAGGAAACTGCAGAGAAAGCCGTCGAAACTCTGAACCGTCGCAAAGAGCAGCTTACGAAAATATTAGAACAGATGAATGCTTCACTGACTAAATTCGCACAGGGAATGCAGGCCCTTGAAGCAGAAGCTGCAAAACTTCAACCTGACCAGGCCTGAGAAAAGCCCTGGCTCAGGCACAGGTAACAGATTCGAGGAACTCAGAAACCGCATTTAAGAATCGAATCATATCATTAACTTTAATTATTCAATCAACTTTATTACCTCACTGATTTCAATTAATAATTAAACATTAATTACCTATTTTTTACTGAATCTTTTCGGGATGGATCCTGTGTTCAACAAATTTAAAGAGAAAATTGGGAGTTTTAAGAAGGCGCTCAGCAAAACGATTGATGAAAAGGCAGTAGAAGTCGAACCGGTAGTCGTTGAGCAGGTGCCTGAAAACGAAGAAAGCCTCGAAGAGGAAATTGAGCCGATAATTGAAGAAAAGGTCATCGAGGCTGCCCTGAAAGAAAAAAGTCCCGAAACCGAAACGGTTACTGCTTCTCCGGGGATCAAAAGTATTCAGGAAGAAGATCTGAAGAAGGCTGAATACAGGAAAAGGCTTGAAGACAGAAAGAAGGCTGAAGGGAAAAAAAGAGATGACGAAAAGCCCCCTGAAGAGAAAAAGTCTTTTTTCAAAAAAGTCGTCCCGAAAGTCGGGTTTGCTCAGAAAGCTAAAGCCCTTGTTTTTAATAGAGAAGTATATCTGGACAATAAAGACCTGGAAGAGCCGATCTGGGAACTTGAAATGGCCCTTCTGGAAAGTGACCTTGCTCTCTCAGTTTCCGAGGCTATTGTTGAGTCTGTGAAAAACCAGCTTACGGGTACTACAAAACGGATTGGCAGCAATACCGGAGAAATAGTTGAGGCAGCCTTGAGGAAATCAATCCTTGATGTTGTATCTGCCAATACTTTTGATTTTGATGATTATGTAAAAAACAGGCAAAAACCAGTCCATATTGTCTTTGTCGGGATTAACGGAACCGGAAAAACAACATCCATTTCAAAGATGACACACAGACTGCTTAAGTCGGGTTATTCCGTAGTTCTTGCTGCAGGAGACACATTCAGGGCAGGCGCTATTGACCAGCTGGGAATTCATGCGAACAGGCTTGGGGTAAAGATGATAAAGCACCAGGCTGGAGCCGACCCTGCAGCTGTTATTTATGATGCTGTCCAGTATGCAAAAGCGCATAAAATCGATTTTGTGCTCTCTGACACGGCAGGCCGCATGCACACAAACATGAACCTTATGGCACAGATGGAGAAGATCTGCAGGGTAAGCTCTCCGGACCTTATAATCTTCGTGGACGAAGCCGTAGCCGGAAACGATGCAGTCGAACGGGCTGCCCAGTTTAACGAGGCGGTCCCGATTGACGGGTCCATCCTGACAAAAATCGATGCTGATTCCAAAGGAGGAGCTGCTATATCCATTGCTTACATTACAGGCAAACCGATTCTCTTTTTTGGGATGGGCCAGGGCTACGAAGACCTGAAAAAATTCGACCCCGATTGGTTTGTGAACCAGCTTTTCAACCAGTAAAAGTCATCCAAACAGCAAGTAAACTGCAGAGTTTCCGGAAAAGAAAGAGCACATCTACCAGAAATGGTAAGGACGGGATGAAAGCCTGCTACATCCCGAAACAACAATTAAATAACTACATTAGAATTTTAACTATAAGAAGGGAAGTCCCCTTCCTCGGCAGGCGTTAGCCTGACAGGGAGGGGTAGTTCACGGTTCTTCAGGAATTATAATCCAGGCTATAATATAACCGGGTATTCCAAGCCCTTGCAGGGAAAAAATCACCCACAAAAGCCGTATAAGCGTAGGGTCTACATCAAGGTATTCGCCTATGCCCCCACATACACCGGCAATGATCCTGCTCTTCTTTGACCTGTACAGTTTTTTCATATGACTGCCTCCACTCCAGAAAAACAATTAATATGCCTGAAAAATATCCAATAATCTAATTATACCGGATTACTAATTTTTCCCTGATAGTGTTTATATAAGATTTATAAAAAACTTTCCAATAAATAACTTTCCAATAAATAACTTTCCAATAAGTAACTTTCCAATAAGTAACTTTCCAATATTTTGGAGTTTGTCAAAATTCCCCGAAATATCAGGCTTTAAACTTAACCTGTGAATCAAGACTGACTTTCCTATCAAACATTCACCCACTCACTTATAATCTCTTCAGAGAATAGGTTTTCCCCGATAGCCCGCACATAAACCCTGAAAGTCTTGCCTCCGGGAACTCTGAGCCCTTTTGCAGAAAACTGATAAGATTCTTCCGGCTCCACATTTACAGGATCGCTTTCTATCTTGTCCCATGCCCTGATTTCATCATCAGCCTGAAGGGCTACATAAATGGTGGTATTTTCAGCTATTTCGGAACCCACATTTCTCAGAGTAACATTAACATCCACTACCCCTTCTTCTTTTGAGTACTCATACAGGGCATTGAAATCAAGATTAACAAAGGGCCTTCTGTACACAGGGATGACCTGGACAGGATCATCCTTATACTCCTCAGGCATCTCCCCTATATTCCAGTTGCTTCCCGTAGTTTCCAGATAGTAGTAGTGATTATTATTATATTCGAAACTCCTGCCTTTTGGTTTAGAGTCACACTTTAGTCCAAGAGCCATATGCTCAGGGAGTTCGAGAAGGACAACATCGTAGCCCATCTCCTGCAGGATCGCTACGGAAAGGATGGAGGTGTCCTCACAGTCCCCACCGCTATCATAGAGGGTCTCATAAGGAAAACGGGGGTACTGGTCATATCCCGAACTTGCAAAGTCTGAAGTATAGTTTAGGGATTGGATAAAAGATACACAAAGACCCGGCACCTTGTTTTCTTCAAGCCCATACTCCTTTGAAAGGGATAAAAGGGTATCTGCAATATTTTTAATTAGCCATTCATCATACGGGTCAGAAGCAAAAAGGTCATAGTCCCTTTTACGGGTCCTTGACTTATACGTATCATAAAGCTCATCGTCAAGCAGTAAAGTAAGATGCCATTTGTAGCCTTCATAGTTCCATGAGTAAGTCCTGGATGATTTCCCTGAAGCTACGGATTCTTCCGAGACAAGGCTGCTGGAAGGTTCAAACTTCTTATACTCTGCCCCCAGCAGGTCCTTCTGTGCCCCTTTATTGCTAGAATCTCCAGATACCTCAGAAAAAGGCCAGAAGAAAAAAACCCCGGCCAGATAAACGAGTAAGAAAAGAAAAATCAGTTTAGTTCTAGCTTTCATGATCAACATCCATCCAGAAACACCTTAATGAAACCTCATTTCCAGAGATCATCTCTTAAGTGAGATTCTATAGGATTCAGTTCCATAAGGTCTTCAGGATACGGTTCGAAAAAGGTCTGATGC
This sequence comes from Methanosarcina sp., assembly GCA_041596555.1. GTDB lineage: Archaea > Halobacteriota > Methanosarcinia > Methanosarcinales > Methanosarcinaceae > Methanosarcina. Next base: position 2,083 of record JBFHIK010000126.1, on the reverse strand, counting down.
ATAAGGTAGTCGTTCTCAAACCGTACTATCCAGGACCTGATTGTATTTATTGCAGGGCAAAGGGAGGCCTTTCCTTCCCTGTATTTCTGAACCCAATCTAAAAACAGTGCTTTCTCACGGCTCAAAAGTTCATCCGAAAAATAACCGAATGCGTGCATTAACACATTGATGTTTGAGGTGTATCTGGGAGCACTGGAGAGAGCTTTGTACAGGTGTTCCTCATATTCGGAGGCTAGCTGTTCAAAGGGTGTGCCTTCTCTATTTGCGGCAATCCCTCCTAATGTACGGAGCTCTACCTGGCTGTAAGCCATTAGAAGTAACTTGTTCTCCTGATGGAAACTGATCAGATCTTTAATACTACCTTCAGATTTTACTTTTCGAAAAGCGGCAAATGTAAAAAGTTTTGTTAGAAAGTGTTCTTTTATCCGTACATTCCGGAGCCTGCCTTCATCCTCAGTAGGGAGGAGAGGGTATCTTTCCAGAACTGCGCCTCCGAAGTACCCTGAAGTTTTCCCAACTGACCCTCTTCCCTCAGCAGACGAATAAACCTTAACGTCCTTGAACCCGCAGGAGGGAGACCGGAATTTCAGGATGAAACCATCCACCTCTTCTATAGAGTCAAGGAAATGGGCGCAAAAAGATTTCATATCCTCGGTGACATCCTTCCCACTGGAGGGTTGAACAAGCCTGTGTTCTCCTCTGTCAAGGACTATTCTCACCGGCTTTCTCGGAACTCCTAGCCCGATCTCTACTTCTGCACAGACCGGCAGAAAATCAACATACTCCTTAAGTTTTGCCACAACCGGGCTACTAATCATATCTCCGTTATATCGGCAGTGGTCGAATTCAAGGCATCTGCTGACAACAACCTTTGGCCTGGAAAATTCTCTCATTTAACCCCCATACAAAATGGATTTGCTTGCATAAATTGCTTTACAGGCAAAAAGAAACATGAGAAGTATTCAGGAAGTGAACTAAAATATTATAAAAAAGAGTCCACCCTCTTCAAATTTTATGAAAAAAAGTAAGTTTCACATATTTGCTGAAAAGTTAAACATTTAGATTTAGTGAGAAATTTCCTATAAGAATCAAGACCTCCCCGTCTCTTTACAAATAAGATCTGCGGTTCTTAATATTGTGAAATAAATAGATAAGATACATATAAATATGTTAATTGGTGATTTTATTTGGGGGAACGTTATGACTGACATATTGAGATTATCACCGGTTATTTGTGCTTATCCAGACGATACATATGAAAATTTGAGAATAGAAGTGGTTCTTCCAGGAGTAGCAAAGGAAAATATTTCTTTCAAGGTTGTGGAAGACGGTTTTTATGTAAAAGCCACCAAAGAAGGAGTTGAGTATGCGGACAGCTATGCAGTATGCTGCCCTATAAGCCCGGAAAAAGCTACTGCAAACTATTCAAATGGAGTTCTGAAAGTTACTGTGCCTTATCAGCAGCCTCTTGAAAAGGCAGTGGATGTAAAGATTGAGTAAACGGATATTTGATACAGTTGTTGTCCAATTTTTCTCTGAGGGGGAGCACAATGGAAAATCCCATACCCAGGATAATAAAAACCCCGGTTATTGCCATGTATCACGATGACAAACATGAAAACCTTACTATAGAGGTTGAACTTCCGGACGTCATGGATGAGCATATAACTCTTCTAATGCATGAAAACAGTTATTACATTAAAGCTTATAGTGAAACTGTTGAATACCTGGGATCTTTTTTTCTGGACGGCCCCGTAGACCCGGAAAAGGCTATTGCAGTGAACAATAATGGAATGCTCACCATAAAAGTCCCTTATAAAGGGGGATTTGTTTGCGCAAGATATGTTCCGATAGAATGAAAACTTGAAGAGAGCAAAAAACACCTTTGAAGAGAGCAAAAAACACCGTTCCGAGAGAAAAAAACCTGAAAAGACTTAATTATATATCTAATCAATTTTTATTATATTTAGTTTGAATAGAAGAAGACTAATATCTAATCAATTTTTATTATATTTAGTTTGAATAGAAGAAGACTAATATCTAATCAATTTTTATTATATTTAGTTTGAATAGAAGAAGACTA
>JBFHIK010000125.1:0-7383 GCA_041596555.1 Methanosarcina sp. | reverse complement strand
TATATAAACGCCGTATTTTTTTTTGTTTACCTGTTTCGAATTCAATTTGGCATGAAAGTGCTCTCAAGTACTTTCATTATTTGGGCATGTTATTCGAAGAATTTCATGTGCGTTTTTTTAGTTCGGCTTAGTTGCAAACTTCTGAAGTTAAATCAGAAATAATTTAATGGAGGGTTAAATGTAAATTACTTCTGAAAGACTGCAGTTTCAAGGAGATGTAAAATGGCAAATTACTTCTGGGAAACTGCAGATTTAAGGAGGTTTAATATGCTGCCGTGTAAGCTAAATCAAGTAAATATGATTTGCTTATAATATACAACAACGTCCAAATATATATCTATTTCGTGTTCATTGGACTCTATTATTAAAAAAAGAAAATATCAAAACAAATTAAAATGATTGGATTATTAAATGAGGAAACCGAACTAATAATCATAAATAAAAAAATAATTTAATTTGTTGGGAGATTACCCAGTATGTCACATTTAATAATTCCAAAATACGTTTTGGATAATATAACAAGTTCATACAAGTGAACTACCCATCACTGAAGTAACGGGCTTCCTGCTTCATACCTCTAACTACCGTTCATAAGTCCACAGGCTTTACCCTCTGTTCCAGAGGTGAAGAAAGATCAAATTGGTTCTGGTTTCCCTGACCTGGTTATCGCTCAGGAATTCAGTACACAGTATGGGTCTGAATAATAGTTGGAGGTTAGCAGATAGTGAAAAAATGGGACATTGACGGAATTCATTCCTGCAGGTTCTTTTAGAGAACAGGCTGTAAAAGCGTTAATGGATAGTTCTGATTATTTTTGTATCCTCTTCAAATTCAAGGGAGAATTTTCCAACCAGAAAAATATGCAACAATTTTGTCATGCAGTTTTAACGTTTAATGCGTCTAATGATATTGTTTTTGATACCTGGTCAAATTATTAAGTTTTAGGCAAATATGGGAATTTACTTTTACCCATACAATTTGAAGAGGATTAATATTTTTCGTTATCTTTTTAGCTAATGATTATTACCTAAAATCACAGGTTTTTATTTAAGTAAAGTAAACTTGAGTTAAACTCGCCGTTGTATCCCTTATTTCCAGGTGAACAGTTAATGATTTTTGAGGCCCCAGCTTATTGAAATCTTTGTCAAAACCCCCATTTAAATGATATTCAATTCTCTGCATTACTAAGTAAAGTTTACTTTATTTATTTGTGCAATATGAGATTTTTTTCATTTATATTTGATCTTTCATGTTTGCTGGTGGGCTCAATTGGCCTAAAAAATATCAAACTGTTCGTCTGGAAAGCATTCTGCTTCACTATAAGGTCAGAATGTTCTCACAATGCCGCAGCTCAACTTATTTGGAGAAGAGGTTATGGAAAAAAAGTTGAATAAAGGAACAACTCCTTTGAATAAAAAAATTAAAATTTACGGATTAATTTTCTTGATGCTTTTTGTACTGGTTTCAACTACTCAGGCATCTGAAAGTGATGATGTGCAGTATGAACTGGTTGCAAATACGATCTGTGATGAAAATGGATATTATATTTTTAATAATATCCCTGATGGCAACTATACTCTCGTTGCAACGAATTACTCTGATGATAAAAATATATGGTATACAGCTTCATTGAATATTACGGTGCAAGGTACGGACCTGGTTGACCGGAATCTTCGGATAAACAGTAGCAATAATATTGACCCTTATTGGGTGCAGGATTTACTTAATAGTTCTTCTGCTACGAATGATTCTGTTGCGGGGTTCTCTGTCTCCGGAATTTCTTATGTTAGGAGTCTTGATTACCCGAGAATGAGTACTGTTATTTTGCTAAAAAGTACTTCTGATGATAGATTTGTAAATCTTACGTACATATCTGATTCTTCCGACTCTGATTCTTCCAACTCTGATTCTTCCGACTCTGATTCTTCCGACTCTGATTCTTCCGGTTCGGATTCTGACTCTGCCGTCTCTGATGAATCTGATCAAAATGAGACGGAATCCCAGGACTCAGAAGAAAATCAGGACTCTACATCCGGATCTTTTTTCAAGTTCTTTGGCAACACTACAAGTGATGAGAATGGAGAATTCCTTTTCTCAGATGTCCCGGATGGAGAGTACCGGCTTTCTGCTGTAATCTACAGTTCTTCTATGGGCGGGATGTGGCTTACTAATGAAAGCGAATTCAGTGTTGAAGATGGTCAATCAGTAAATGTCACCTTTACTATGAGAAGCGATGAGAGTATCGATTCCAAAGTGATACTCGGCTATCTGAACCGAACCACCATCTCAGGTAAGACGATAAGCAAAACCGGAGATATCAAGGCTGGAACGAATCTTGTCCTTACCACTCAGGATAAAGAATTCGTTGCCAACACGACAAGCGATGCAAATGGGGAATACCTTTTCTCAGATGTTCCGAATGGAGACTACCGGCTTTCTGCTGTAATCTACAGTTCTTCCATGGGAGGAATGTGGCTTACCAATGAAAGCGAGTTCAGTATTGAAGCTGGTCAGCCTGTAAATCTCACTTTTGCCATGAGAAGTAATGAAAGCATCGACGATGAAGAGATCCTTGGTTACCTTGACAGAACTACCATTTCCGGTCAGACTCTCAGCAAGTCCGGGGATATCAAGGCTGGAACGGACCTTGTCCTTACCACTCAGGATGAAGAATTCGTTGCCAACACCACCAGTGATGATAATGGGGAATACCTTTTCTCAGATGTTCCGAATGGAGACTACCGGCTTTCTGCCGTAATCTACAGTTCTTCCATGGGAGGAATGTGGCTTACCAATGAAAGCGAATTCAGCATTGAGGACGGTCAGCCTGTAAATGTCACCTTTACTATGAGAAGTGATGAAAATCTCGATTCCGAAGAGATACTCGGCTATCTTAACCGGACTACCGTCTCAGGCAAGACAATAAGCAAAACCGGGGATATCAAGGCCGAAACAGACCTTGTGCTCCTGAAAAAGACGTCTGGCTCTTCGACTCAGGGGTCAGATTCTTCAAATTTCGGTAGCGATTCCCACCTTAATATCGCTATAATCACAGGATACTCAAATTATGACCTTAAATTAAATGCTCTGGCAGAGAGAATCAACGACAACTCTTCTCTTAATTTGAGTGTTTCCTATTACCTGCCTGCCACAAGTGGAGAGGATGTTGATCTCAGTGATATGGATCTAATTTATATCAATATGTTTACCGACAGCGCCAGTAAACTTGAAAATACTGTCAATGAAGCGATCGCAAACGGAGCGGTTGTCATAGGCTATAACACTTATCTGCCTGATAACATAGACAACGCTACCCTTCCCTCTTCGTTTTCGGATGTGGGGGAGCTCAAGGACTATCTTCAGGATTACTGGGTATACGGGGCTACGAATGACGCAAACTTTGATAACCTGATCTTCTATCTGGCTCAGGTGTTCTATGACCGGGACGACCTTCAGGTCTCAGCTCCTGAAGGAGCTGCCAGCGCCATTTATCACCCGGGTATGGGTAACAGGTCCTATTTTACTGCCAATGCGAGTGAATACTTCGAATGGTATGGCAGCAGGAATGAAAGCGAACATTCTTTCGATGAAAACGCTCCCACTGTAGGGATACTGTTCTACCTCTCCTATTATCCTGCGGATATGCAGCCTATCGATGCGCTCATAGAGGAGTTCGAATCCAGAAATGTGAATGTCATAGCATGTTACGGGTCAAGCGAGGAATATGTTGACAAATTCCTCAATTCCAACAACTCTACGAAAGTGGACCTGATAGTTTCGACAACCTATCGCAGCCAGTATTTTGATGTTGAAGAACTGGGAGTTCCGGTTATCAACTGCGTCCTCAACGGTTACATGAACCTTAGCGAATGGCAGAATGCCAGCGACCCTCTGACAAATACCTATATGATCAGGCTGTACAGGCCCGAGACCTGGGGCTGGATTGACCCGATAATGATTGCCTCCAACGAATTCGATAATGAAACAAATTCTGAAATGTATGTCCCTGTTGCAGATCAGGTGGAATGGCTCGTTGACAGGGCAGTTGCTCAGACTGAGCTTTCCGAAAAAGACGAATCCGATAAAAAAGTTGCAATCCTCTATTACAGCCACGGCTGTGGAAATGATAGCATAGGAGCTTCTTACCTTGAGGTTATCCCGAGTATTAACAACCTTCTTGAGGGAATGGCCGAAGCTGGCTATGATGTTGATAAGGAATCCATTCCGAATGAAAGTGAATTAACAAGTCTGATGTTAAAACAGGGTACGAACATAGGGACCTGGGCTCCGGGAGAGCTTGAAAGGCTTGTCGAGTCAGGAGAAGTTGAGCTTATTCCCGAATCCACATACCTTGAATGGTTTGAGGCCATGCCCGAAACCTGCAAAGATGAAGTTATTGAAACGTGGGGGCCTGCTCCCGGGGAACTGATGGTCTATGAAGACGATTCCGGGGACAAATTCCTGGTAATTCCGAAAGTTGAAGTCAGTGATAATGTAATCCTTGCTCCCCAGCCAACAAGAGGGTGGCTTTCGGAAAACGAAATTCTTTATCATGATGGTGACCTGCCTCCCCACCACCAGTACCTCGCATTCTACCTCTGGCTCCAGAATGAGTACGGAGCCGATGCGATTGTGAATATGGGCCGCCACGGGACTGTGGAATGGCTCCCCGGAAAAGAATTCTGCCTCTTCAGTGATGAGTGGCCTGCAATCATTAACGGGGACATCCCGGTAATTTATCCCTATATCATGGACGGGATGGGTGAAGGAATGCAGGCAAAGCGCAGGGGTAATGCGGTGATTATAGATCACCTGGTCCCACCGGTTGTACTTTCCGAAAGTTATGGGAATTACACCGAGTTGAGCAGCAAGATTTCCCAGTACCAGACCCTTCCCAGTGAATCCGAATTGAAAGAACTTCGTATGCAGGAAATCGTTTCCCTCACTCTGGAACTTAGCCTTGACGAGTTTGTGAATGTAAGCCTGTCCGAGAGTGAGGATACGGAAGAAGAGTTCCTTGACGAGCTTGATGATATTCTGGAGGAACTTAAGACGACTTCCATGCCCTATGGGCTTCACATACTCGGGACCTCCCCTGAGGGAGAAAACCTCACACAGATGGTCTACTCTATGCTGGGAGACGACTTTTCCGAAGAGGTGGCCGAATACAATAGTTCTGAAAACGCTTCTCTTGACCTTCTTGACCTTGTCCTCCTGCAGAACGTGAGTATTGAAGACGCTCGGATACAGGTTCTCGGGAGCAGTTCCGAAGACGTGACCGGTTACCTGACCACGGCTCAGGAGTATGCAGAAAAACTCGGAGAAAGTAAAAATGAAATCCAGCAGGTCCTTAAGGCTCTGGACGGTGAATACATCGAACCGAATATTGGTGGAGACCCCATCCTCCGGCCGGACGCGCTTCCCTCGGGGAGGAACTTCTACGCCTTTGACGAACAACTGTCCCCCACGAAGCAGGCATGGGAACTTGGTAAGGAAATGGCTAACCAGACAATCGAAACCTACCAGGCCAATCACGAAGGGCAGTATCCGAAGAAAATAGGCCTGATCCTCTGGGCCGGGGAATCTACCCGGAACGAGGGAGTAACCGAGGCTGAAATCTTCTACCTCCTGGGAGTAAAGCCGGTCTGGGACGATGACGGAGATGAGGTCATAGATGTTGAACTCATTAATTCTTCGGAACTGGGCAGGCCGCGTATTGACGTGCTTGTACAGATTTCGGGGCTCTACAGGGACACCTTCCCCCATAAGGTAGAGCTGATCGATAAAGCAGTCTACCTTGCTTATAACGACCCTGACAACCAGTACGGAAAAGATGAGGAAAGACCAACCCCGGAGTATATCTCCTATGACCCGGAAGAAAATACGAATTATGTCCGGGAGAATACCAATGACCTTTTCTCTGTCATTAACGAGCCTCTCCAAAACGAGACCGCTTCAATGACCGTGGCTCTTCTGAGAGTTTTCGGGCCTGAAGATGGCACTTACGGGACCGGATTATCAAATGTTGTTTCTGCAAGCAACTCCAGCACCAGTGAAATTGCTGAACTTTACATAGACAGGATGAGCTATGTTTATGGAGAATATGTATGGGGAGAGAGTATAGCCGATATCGTCTCGCAGTTCCAGGTAGACGGCAGTTCTCTTGATAATACGGACATTTTCAAGGCTAATCTTGGAGATGTCGAGGTTACCGTTATGAGCCGCAGTTCGAGTACATATGGGATTCTGGATAATAGTGATGCCTTCGAGTATCTTGGCGGCCTTAACCTTGCAACTTCCTACGTTTCAGGTGATTACCCCGATTCTTACATAATGAACCTGCAAAATTCGGGGGATGAAGAGATCGAAACCCTGAGTGAGTATCTAACAAGAGAAATTATCACCCGCGTCCTGAACCCCAAATCTATTGAAGGAATGCTGGGAAGTGGTTTTGAAGGGGTGAGCCAGTTAGCGGACTATGTTGAAAACCTCTGGGGCTGGGAAAAGACAAACCCTGACCTGGTAAGTGACGATATCTGGAACAAGGTGTATGAAACCTATGTCGTCGATTCCAAACTCAGCAGCGCACTCAAAGAGACTAATTCCTATGCATACCAGTCTATGACCGCCAGGATGCTGGAGACTGCCCTTGAGGGCAACTGGGAAGCTTCGGATGAGGTCCTTGAAAACCTGGCTACGGAATACGCAGAATCCGTTGTTGAAAACGGGGTCGCCTGCTGTCACCATACCTGCGGAAACCCAACCTTAAATAGCTATGTTGCAGGTCTGGTTTCAGTTCCCGGTTTCAGTGAGGCAATTGAAGAGGCAACATCAAGTGAATCTTCAGAGCAGTCCAGCGAAAGCAGCAGTAGCAGCAGTGGCGGTTCTGGTACAGGGGAAGCTACTGTAGTTTCAAAAGAAAGTATGTCCAGCAACCAGACCGTAAAAGCAAATTCCGAGGGTTTGAACAGCAATCAGACCTCTCAGACTTCAGATGCAGGGTATGGTGTGGATTCTCCTGAACCTGCTCCTGAAATCAGGAACTCTGCAGATTCCGATTATGTGGAGGGCTACGAGATGCAGAAAGAATCCGTAGAAAAAGCCGAAAATGGAGATTTCTCTTTTTCAGGTGCTGATATTGTTGGAATCCTTTTTGTGGTAGTAGCTATGGGTGGAATCTATCTCGGATTCTGTAAAAAGAAACTGTAAATGAGATTTGAAAAGGGGTAATCCCCTTTTTCATCTTAAAAAAGGACTTTTTGTTCTTTGATTTTTGACTTACTTTGATTTTTGACTTACTTTGATTTTTGATTTACTTTGATTTTTGATTTACTTTGATTTTTGACTTACTTTGATTTTTGACTTACTTTGATTTTTGACTTA
>JBFHIK010000124.1:0-7398 GCA_041596555.1 Methanosarcina sp. | reverse complement strand
GAGTGCGAGGAGTACAACATTAGTTCAGATGGTACAGATGACGCATTCCTCCCCCACCTGCCATTTCCGGCAAGCCGGAAATGTCGAGGAAGGGGTCTCCTGCTGAGGTAAGATGAAAGTACTTTTCAAATCAGAGTACTTTCATACAAAAATTAATTCGAAAAATTAATTCGAAAAATTAATAGGCAGAAACTGACTGAATCTGGAAGTTTTCAGCCTTCACCTTCAAATTCTGTTTCAAGAAAAGCCTCCAGCCGGTCCATGCCTTCTACAATGTTTTCAAGGCTGTTAGCGTAGGAAAAACGCAGGTAACCTTCTGCCCCGTTTCCGAAGTCTATGCCAGGAGTTACTGCCACGCCTGCCTTATTGAGGATCCTGCGGCTCAGTTTAAGAGAATCACTGCAGAACTTGCGGGCATCAGCAAGGACATAAAAAGCTCCCATTGGCTCTCTGCGAACCTCAAGCCCCATGCCAAGAAGTCTTTTAAGCATGTACTGGCGGCGCACATTATAAATCCGGACCATCTCAGCAACGTGTTCCTGGGAACCTTTCAGGGCTGCAATGCCTGCCTCCTGGACAAAGGAGTTAGCGCAGATAAAGAAGTTCTGGTGAATTTTTTGAATCGCGCGTATACAATCAGGGGGGCAGATAATATAGCCGAGTCTCCAGCCGGTCATTGCATACAGTTTGGAAAAACCGTTCAGGACGAAGGCATTTTTAGTATATTCCAGGATACTGTGTTCTTCTCCGCTATAGATCAGGCCCTGGTAGATTTCGTCCGAAACAATAGGAATTCCTTTTTCATCCGCTATTGCAGCAAGGTCCTGCAAACTTTCAGGAGACATAACATGCCCCCCGGGATTTGAGGGACTGTTAATGAGGATAGCTTTGGTATTCGGACTCAGGCACTGCCTTACTGTTTCGGGTTCAAGGACAAAACCGTTTGTCTCGCTCGTATAGACAAAAATAGGGGTCCCGCCCAGATACTTTACGAAATTTGGATAGCAGGCGTAGTGAGGGTTCGACATAATTACTTCATCCCTCTTTTCAAGCAAAGCCATAAAAACAATCAGGAGACCAGGGCTTGTCCCGGAAGTAATAATAATCTGATTAGGGTCCAGGTCAACTCCAAACTTCTGATGATAAGCCTCAACTATTGCCTCTCTGAGAGCAGGGAGCCCCTGGCTGTGAGTGTACTTTGTAAGTCCCCGACCAATCGCATTACAGGCGGCCTCACAGATATGGGGAGCAGTAGGAAAATCAGGTTCTCCGACCTCCAAGTGGATTATATGTATCCCCTGAGCTTCCAGAGCTTTGGCACTTTCCAGTACTTCCATCACGTAGAAAGGGGGGATATCTTCAGATTTTTTTGATAGGATGCAATCGGAATTTATCGAAAACATAAAGGACCTTCTGAAAAATGATTAATATAAAATCTACTCGATAAAAGTAAGAAATATCAATGGTTATGTACCTGAAACTGCGTATGCTTTCAATATTTAAATATTCTGTGGGAAAAACAAACAGTCAAAACAAAGGAACATAAAAGAAAAATTAATCCTGGAATGAGTTTAACAAGAAAAAAATTAACTCTCTGAATTGAATAGATATTATCTGTCTAAGGCGAAAAAAACCCTTCCTTAACCCTCTGAACCTGTGGGCGAAAGGGTTAGGGAGGGACAGTACACAGAAACTTAATCTTTCGGCATAATTCTATCAACTACCTCCACATCTGGCCCATCCCAGCCCTGGTCTTGAAGCGTTTTTACAAAATCACGCTGAAATGCCTGGAATTTTTCAACGTTTTCTGGGACAACATTGAGAAAATCGTAATCCCCATAAGCTCCCGTAAAGAAAGAAGCGACGGTTTCTTCAAATTTTTCCTCTATTCTTTGCGGGTACCATAGCCCGTATTGAGAAAGCAAAACAAGGTTAGGATCAGGAACAGGAGCTTCTTCCGGATAGATATAAAAACCTATAAAGACCTCTTCTCCCGACTTTGCAAGAACCAGTTTCTTTTCAAACCCCGGTTTTTGAAGTTTGAGAAACCATTCTCCCTTTAAAAGGTCATCAGGTACTTTAATAACTCCATGGGCTTTCAAAATCTTTTCAGCTACCTGCTGGATCTCAAGAATCATGTTCTTACGCTGTTCTTCGGGCATATTAAGGCAGGAGGTACAGAATTCTTCAGAGGGAACTCCTGTATATTGAGTACCAGTCTCTTTACCTGATTTACCCTGCTCTTCAGTCGTTCTTTCGTAATCCTTTTCAGAATTTTCCGCATTACCCTGGATTTCGGACTTAACCTGTCGTATTTCGGGCTCAGAGTGTTCTACCATAATTAGCATCCCCATAATGTATAGGACGGAGATGCCCATAAGCATTAGTATTTAGTCCCAAAAATAGATTTCAGAGCCATTTCTGAATCGAACCTTATTTCCGGAGCCCCGCCTTTTTTAAACTTTAACCGGATCTGCCTCTTTGCTTTCTCCATGCCCGGGGACATCGTTTATGTTTTCAGAAGCAAGCCACCTGACCCCGAGATATACAAAAGGAGTATCAAGGAGAGCGAAAATCACTTTAAGGGCCCAGAGAGGCAAAATCATATAAAAGATCTGGACTGCCCCCAGTTCGGGAGTTGCGTGATAAAAAGCGATAAATATGAAAACGATGGAATCGAGCAACTGAGAACCAATTGTTGAAAGGTTGTTTCTGAGCCAGAGGTATCGACCATTTGTTTTCTGCTTCCAGAAGTTAAAGGCCCAGAGGTCATGGTACTGACTTATAATAAAAGCGATCATGCTTGCCAGAATGAGCCGCAGCGAATTTGAAAAAACGTAATTATAAGCTTCATTATGCGGATACAAAGGTGAGGAGGGCAGACCTGTACTTACAAAAACGAAAAGGACTGCAATACAGAGTGAAAGAAAGCCGGCGTGTACAAAAATCTTTGTGACTTCTTTTCCCCTAACCTCTTCTACTATGTCCGTAATAAGAAAAGTAACCGGATATCCGAATAAGCCGACCGAGGTTACGATTCCGAAAATCTCAATTAGCTTGCTCCCGAGAAGATTTCCGAGGAGCAGAGAGCTGACGAAAACTGTTAGCAAGATCTGTGTTTTGTAATCTATGGGTTTCATGAATTCTCAGGGTTATAAGCTGGATTTAAGGGTTGGATACAAAAATATATGAGTAGAATACTTTCACTTCTGTAACACCTGCCCGCTGGGTTTCGGGAAGATGGAATGTTAAATTATGCTGCGAATGTAAAGTAATGCGCTGCAAAACGCAGGAAGTTACCTGAACCGTTCTGCTCTTCTGAAGAGGTTTTGAGGTGATCGGTCTACTTCATCGCATATAATCTTATGGGGAATGGAAGAGGGCAGAATGGAGTAGGCCTGACTGTCCGTACCCCGAAGCCCCCACGTTTCGTCTGTTAGCAGGAAGTAGGAGTTTTCGAGCCTGACCCCCTTCGACTTCAGGGAAGAAAGTATCTCAGGGTTTGAAAGGTCTTTTCGAATCTCTTCCGCAGCCTTTACCTGAGTGCCTGGACCTCCTTTTTTTACCGGATAAACCAGGTCATCAGAAAGGGTATTTTCCATTGTACGGACTATCAGCCTGTAGCAGGTTTTTTTGTTTGTAGACATTTCCGGAACTTTTTCCAGATAAAAAACATTTTTTCCATTCCGGGCGATATCTGAAAGAACGTCTTCCCGCCTCGAAAAAGATTCTACATCAGACGTGGACGTGTTTGAGAAGAAAACAGGAAACTTTTTAGACAGGCTATCTGCAGCTGCCTGGTTCATTTTCTCCCGGGGAATATATTCAAAGCTAACTCTGGACCCTGAAAACTCTTTTTCTACTTCCTGTGCCTTTCCCTGAAAAGCTTTTACGGCTTCAGTAGAATCGTTATAAACAACTATTTCACTATCGGCTTCGGAAAATATCCTGACAAGGGATATGGCAAAATTGAGGGCTGCAAGTTCACAATCAAGATTATTGCGAGGATGACCCGGAACTTTAGTTGTTGACTGGTGGATCTGCCCACCGTCCCGTAGCACCACGCAGCCGAGGAAGGAATCTTCACCTTCATTATAAGACGAATCGCAGTAGACTTCAAGCATCTTTACTGTCACCTTTCTGGTAAGGGGGAGTTTGTAGTAAACGAACTGGATGATTAGGAGGATTATGAGTAATTATGAATAATCAGGGAAGAAACATAACCGTTTAACTATAGAGAAATAGTTATGGATATTGAGAATTACGCTTTTACCAAAAACATTGTGTTAATGACAGAAAAAGGTTTTCAGCCTTTACTGAAAATAAAGGAAAAAGAAAAAGGGCTTTGAAGTGATTTAGAAAAAGTAATAATGAGAACAGGAAAAAGGGAAAAAAGGGAAAAAGAAAAGGGAAAGGAAAAAAGGGAAAAAGAAAAGGGAAAGGAAAAAAGGGAAAAAGAAAAGGGAAAGGAAAAAAAGGGAAAAGAAAAGGGAAAGGAAAAAAGGGAAAAGTTGCTATCAGATAATAATTGTATCTGTCCTTTCGTCCTTTTCTTCATCGAAATCGGTTACAAGAGCTTCAGTCGTAAGCACCATACCTGCGATTGAGGCAGCGTTCTGAAGCCCGCTTCTTACCACTTTTGTCGGGTCGATTACACCTGCTTCGAAGAGGTCTTCAAAGACATCACTCTTTGCATTGTACCCGAAAAGTTCGCTGGATTCTGCCCTGATGGTTGCCACTACTTCAGCGCCTTCCCTACCTGCATTTGTGGCAATCTGACGTACCGGATCTTCTATAGATCTCTGGACGATCTTCACGCCCATCTGCCTGTCGCCGTCAAGTTTCAGGGATTCAAGAATTGCAGCTGCACGGAAGAGACATACCCCTCCTCCTGTGACCACGCCTTCCTCAACTGCGGCTTTTGTGGCATTCAGGGCATCATCGATTCTCATCTTCTTTTCCTTGAGCTCGGTTTCGGTTGCAGCTCCCACTTTGATTACCGCAACACCGCCCCCAAGCTTTGCCTGGCGCTTTTTAAGCTCAGTTTTTCTGTAGTCGGCTTCAGCAATATTGACCTGGGCTTCGATGATCCTGACCCTTTCATCAATCTTTGCTTTGTCGCCCCTGCCTTCTACAATTATGGTTTTATGGTTGTCAACCGTGACTTTCCTGGCACTTCCGAGCATGTAGTCACTGAATTCCTCAAGTTTCATGCCCTTCTCTTCGCTAATAACCTGCCCACCGACCAGGACGGCAATATCTTCAAGCATCTCCTTTCTCTCATTTCCGAATCCAGGGGCCTTTACAGCGCAGACCCGAAGGGCTCCGCGGATGATGTTCAGGATCAGGGCTGCCTGGGCGTCCCCATCGACGTCCTCAGCAATAATCAGGAGGGACCGACCTTCCGATGCGACCTTCTCAAGCACAGGTACGATCTGTTTCATGCTGTTGATCTTCTTGTCCGTAATCAGGATATAGGGATCTTCAAATTCACAGACCATTTTTTCAGTATCAAGTGCCATATAGGGGGAAACAAACCCGCGGTCAAACTGCATACCTTCAACCACATCAAGGCTGGTCTCCATTGTCTTTGAGTCTTCAACGGTGATTACCCCGTTGTAGCCGACCTTTTCCATAGCATCGGCGATCAGGTTGCCTATTTCTTCATCATTGTTTGCAGAAATAGTGGCTACCTGTATGACTTTATCCTTGCCCTTTACCTCAACACTCTTGCTCTTGAGATACCCTACAACCTTTTCGGTGGCAAGCTCAATCCCTTTCTTGACTTCTATAGGGTTTGCCCCTGCACTGATGTTTTTGAGGCCTTCGCGGATCATGCTCTGGGCAAGAAGGGTTGCGGTAGTCGTCCCGTCTCCTGTGTTGTCCTGGGTCCTGGAAGCGACCTCCTTGACAAGCTTTGCCCCCATATTTTCGAACTTGTCATGGAGCTCTATTTCTTTTGCAATGGTAACCCCATCATTTGTGACCACAGGTTTTGTGCTTTTATCCAGCACGACATAACGGCCCCTCGGTCCCAGAGTGATCTTAACAGTATTTGCGACTTTATCTACACCATTTAAGAGGGCTTTTCTTGCACCCTCATCAAACATTATCTGCTTTGAAGCCATCTGTATTCACCTGGATTAGGATAGAATATTCTTACTTAGTTAAGCTATAATTTATCGAAGTCGTGATTTACCTGAAATTCGTGATGTGCCTGATGCAATATTTTCAGAAACGGCCTCATTAAGAATTATTCTTCAACAACTGTCGCCAGGATATCCTTGAAGTCGACAAAAATATATTTTTCATCATCTATTTCAATCTCATCAGCCTGGTATCCCCCATAAATTACATGGTCTCCCTTTTTCAGGGGAAGCTCCTTCCCATCTTCAAAAGTCCCCACAGCTAAAACGGTTCCTTCTTTTTTCTCCTGCCGTGCAGAATCCGGGATATAAATCCCGCCTTTAGTCACTTCTTCTTTCTTCTGGTGCTTGAGTAATACTCGTTCGCCAATAGGTCTGATAATCACTGTTTGTTCCTCCTTATATGTAAGTGACCTCATATTAGCTGAACATTCACTGGTTGCTATCAGTCAGCATGGAATTGATGAATGTATTGAGCTGTAAAACGCCCAACTATCTGCATATAATGCAAAACTTCTATTTAAAAATTACCAGCAATCCGGGCAAAATATGAAAGTAAAATAAATATAATTGCGAAAAAATCGAAATGATATCTACAAATTAAAATAAAATATATATATAGGAATCTCCAAAATAATAAACAGATGGTTCAGCAGATTATCCTCAGAAATCTTGAAAAACCCCAGATAAAGAGCCTTGAAGAAGACCTTTTATGGTTCTGTGACAGCTTTGGTTTTTCTTCAGGAAGGGATACCGAAAACACAGCCAACAAAATAATCTTCAGCCTGCTTGAAAAACTTTCAAATGAAGAACTCAGTTCATCGGAATTCCTGGCTGAAGACCTTGATATGAAAGTCTCAAGAATCAACCACCATCTAAGGAACCTCAACGACTCCGGACTAGTTTACAGGAAAAAACGCCTGATTTATCTAAGGGGAGGCAGCCTGAAAGCTGCAGTAAAAGAGATGCGAAAGGACTCGGAAAGGATGTTCGATGAACTGGAAAGCATAGCTGAAGAAATAGATTCAAAGATGGGCCTTAAAAACAGGTGAAAACCGAGAGATATAAACAGTATTTAAGATGACAAACGGACTATAGACTGAAAGCTAGATGACAAACGGACTATAGACTGAAAGCTAGATGACAAACGGACTATAGACTAAAAGCTAGATGACAAACGGACTATAGACTGAAAGCTAGATGACAAACTGACAACAGCTTAAAACAACAAACTGAAACCGGAAAAGAATTC
>JBFHIK010000123.1:0-7432 GCA_041596555.1 Methanosarcina sp. | reverse complement strand
CCTTGAATAATATAAACAGCCTTGAATAATATAAACAGCCTTGAATGAAAAAGGTTCTGGAAGGGCTCAAACCAGAACCCTGCCGGGAAACACGGTTCTTATGATTACGGTTCTTGCCAGGTTCTTTCCAGAATCATAAAGTCAGCACTATTAACGAAAAAATTAAAAAGGGGACAGTAAAATTGCCCTGTCCCTGATAAGCATTCAAAAATTCGCTTTAAGGCTTATTCCAGCATCTGGTTAATTTTATTGTAAAAATCTATGATCAATCTTGTTGCGTCGCTTTCCATATTCAGCTGAAAAGTTCGGATCTGTTTCCCTAGAGGTTTTTCGATGACAATGCCCGACTCTATTAGAGGGGTAATGACTCTTGATACACTGGAATGAGACAGACCGGTCTCTTCTGCTATCCCTGATAGGTAGGTCGATTCGTTCTGGTTCCCGATTAGATTTTTAAGGACGGTCATCTGTGCGGTTTTTCCAAAGATTTTTTCAAGTGGATCCATTGTTATCATCTCAGAGGTGGCTGTTCTCCGTAAGTGATTTTTATTTCCAATATTAACTTGCTATTTAGGGTTATAAACATATCTCATTATTGGTTAGCCAGGCGATTCATACAAAATCTTCTAAATATTTGGATGACCCCGCGTCCCCCTCAAACTACTGTGTATATTTTTAACTACACTTTTCACATAAATATTTGAGAAATGTTTAATACCTAAGAAAATATATACTGTATGAGGTGGAGGGAAATGCATAACATTAATCTTGACCGTGAAATAATAAAGCTTATAGAAGAACAGCCCGAAATAAGCGAAAGAGATATTGCCCAAACTCTTTCAGTTACGGAAGAGTTAGTAAAAGATCGGATTGCAAACCTTCATGATATCAGGGAAAAAATCCTGATAATGGGTAATGGGCATAAGGTCCACAATACCCTGAAGAAGGTTCTTGAAGCTGAAAACTACAATGTTGTTAATACCTCGGATAGCTTTTCAGCCCTTGAAACAGTAAATGCAGAAAGACCAGACCTGGTACTGATTGATACGGCTTTTCTGAATACAGATGGCTTTGAAATCTGCAGACAGATTAAAGCCAGCCCAAAGTGCTGCTGGATTCCTGTTATGATGCTAAGTGAAAGGGATAAAGCTGAAGGTTCTCTTAAAGCATTTAAATCAGGAGCTGACGACTACATTGCTGAACCTTTTAATCCATTAGAATTGAAAGCAAGGGTCGGAATGGTCATGAGACGTAGCCAGATTTGAATCAGGGAGGAAATTTACTTTCTGATAAGCAATAAAACTCCCATAAAGAAATTAGACTTATTAAAAAGTGAAATTTCCTTTTATTCTTCCTTTTCAGATCCGGCATACTCTAAAAGACTTTTTGGCAGGTTGAAACTCGCCAGATTCCTATGAGGCATCTTAATACATTTATTTATACACTTTTTAAGATGCCCTATTTACTTATATCAAGTTAATATGCTTATGAATCCTGTTTATTACTTTTACTCAAAAATTACTTGAAATACATCTTAATGAATTTAATTGTATGGTATTCAAGATATAATTACGTTAGTTTATAATTATCTTAATAAAGATCCCTGTTTACAAATCCTATAATATCACTTTTTAAAATGGATATATTCGTAAAAATTACAGATTTTTTTAAAATTACATTTTCCTGTTAAAATCAAGTTTATCCGCTAAAATGAGATTTTCCGTAAAAATTACACATTTTAGTTGAAAGTTCCTTGAAAACTCTGCCGCAACTTCGAGATAAGGGCAACAAGTAATTATCTCCATACCGGTCGCGCATAGAAATCGGCTTCATATTATCCAGAAGATATCTGCCCGACCTTTACCTATTTGCTTTTCAGAGAAAGCCAGGAGAACTTTTTGGCGAAAGCGAAACTTTGAAGCGATGAATGAGATTTTATGACCATAAATAATACATATTTGCCATATTTTAGTTAAACGTTATTAAATTTATTGATAAAATGATGACGATAGTAAAAGTTTGGTAAATAAAAACCTTATAAAAGAGTATAATTTAAAAGCTCTATTTTTAAAATAACAATGTTTATGAATATTTCAAAATGTTTAAAAAAGAATAAAACGTAGATTATTGTGCGTAACTGTTTTTCCGTCCTTATTTTTGATAAGGAACTAAAGTACAAAACCGATTCAATGCTCTTAAAGCATATCGTTGTTCAAGGTAGATGTGGTAAAGCGGTGGAAAAACGTATCCAAAAAAAGGTGTGGTAAAATTATGAGTTTAAATGAATGGTACAATAAAGGCGTTGCACTCCATGAACTAAAAAGGTTTACAGAAGCTCTGGATGCATACGAGAAGGCTCTGGAAATAAGCCCTGATAATGCAAAAATCCTGTTTAGCAAAGGGATTGTCCTCAAAAACCTCATGAGGTACGAGGAAGCTCTTGATGCTTTTAACAGGTCTCTTGAGATCAACCCTTCTGATGCTAAAACCTGGTGTTTCAAAGCTGAACTTCTCCTGGGCCTCATGCAGTACGAGGAATCCATGGATGCATTCTCCCGGGCGGTGGCCCTTGCTCCTGAAGACCCGGAAGTCTGGTACAGGCGGGGAATGGCTCTCAGGGAAATGAAAGCATACGAAGATGCAATGGATGACCTTGAGAAAGCTATCCGGCTCTATTCAACGAATTACGACATGAGCTCTATGAGCGCAAGCGAATGGTGCAAGAAAGGAATGGGGCTCTGTAAAATAAAGAGTTATCAGGAAGCTCTTGATGCTTTTAACAGGGCACTTGAGTTAAACCCGACTAACGGAAAAGCCCTTTACAACAAAGGAGTTGTTATGCGCTGGCTCGGGAAGAACGATGAAGCAAAATTATACATTGAGAGAGCCGTGGAGATTTTTGACAACAAGATAAAAGCAAATCCTGAGAATGCAAGGTTCTGGTACAACAAAGGAATTGCCCTGAGAGACCTTGAAAAATACAAAGAAGCACTTGAAGCTTTTGAAAAGGCTATAGACATCAACCCCAGCTTTACAAAAGCCTGGATTGGCAAAGGAATAGTATACGACAGGGTTAATAAACATCAGAAAGCAATGGAATCCTACGAAAGGGCAGTCGATATAAACCCAATATACTCAGACCTTATTTAACCAACCTGAATATAGAGCAAATTTCCAGAGAAACTACAGTAAGGAGCCAGAAAAAGCCGTTAGCCAGAAAAACTCATTCAGGGATTAACAGGCATAGCGGCTAAAATTATCTTTTTCTCTAAATCTTTTATCTGGACTGACTTTTATTTAAGGATCAATTTAATTTTTGTTTTGCGAATCTGTCTGAACATGAGTGCTGTTCAGGGTGCCGATATATCCCATAAGGTCCTGAAATGTGTTGAGCTGAAAGTCAAAGCATTGTTCTGTTTCTTCTGCGGGTCTCCAGTCCCCATAGGAAGCATATGCTGTTTTTAAGCCCAGTCTGCGTGCGGGAGCCATATCTCTTTTGATGCTATCCCCTACCACCAGGCTTTCTTCTGGCTTTAGCCCGAGGGCATCAAGAGCAAAGAGAAAATGGGCAGGGTCTGGCTTTTTCGTACATGTCATATCCGCTGACACAAGGAACTCAAAGGACTCAAGAAGCCCGACTTTCGTAAGCCTTGCGTGGGCATGGTACCTGTCGGCATCTGTAATTATTGCAAGCCTGAGGCCAAGTTTCTTCAGTTCCTCAAGGGTGTCTCTTACCCCGGGATATAGTTCGAGATTTTGCAGTTTTTCCCTGTCATAGATCTCACAGCACTGCCTGTATGCCTGCTCTGTGAAAAGCTTTCTCTCCTGCATGTAGTCCTTTATATTTTCATAGTCTTCAAACCCGTAAGTTCCCCTGAGAAAGTACCTGAAAAGTTCCACAGGATCCTTTTTAAGGTTCCTATTTCCCTCTCCAAGATAGGAGAGGATCTCCCTGCATGCTATGAGTTTTACGGCTATGAAATCAAAAAGGGTATTATCCATATCAAAGAGAATAGCTTTTAAAGTTTTCTGGCGATTTTGCGGTACATTATTCCGTATACTTTCCATGATTTTCCTTATCTGGTTCATACTTCAGGATATATCATACTTAAGGATCTATGGTACATTTTTTGGATTTTTCGGACCGTCTTCTATTTAGATTTCCCTTTTCCAGACTTTTAAGACTACTTTTAGGGAGAGGCTATAAAAGCCATAAAGGACAGATGTATAGGTCATAACGAACAATAGACTTAAGTATATAACGAACGCGAATACTTGAAAAATTGCGGGTCTTAATTGTAAAAGAAAGTAAAGGAAATTTTGACATGAACTCTGGAGAACAAAAGGACGAAACCTTCACAAGAGAAGGAAAAGGAGAGAAAACTGAAACCGGAGAGGGGCCGGTTTCCGATGATATGTATGTACTGGATGACTCGGAGAGCGTGGCAGGGGAGGAGGTCAGCAACGAAATTCTTGCAGCCGAACTTAATGAGTGCGGTCTTGATCTTCTCAGGCTTGGCAAGTTAAAAGAGGCAATTGTTGCCTTTGATAAGGCGATCGACAAAGACCCGAAGAATATCTATCTTTTGAATAATAAAGCTGCAGCTCTTGAAAACCTTGGAGATTTTGAAGAAGCTCTCAAACTCTATCAAAAAGCTGTTGAGATCGATTCTGAGGATGCAGACCTCTGGAACAACATGGCTTTTTCTTACTCCCAGGTAGGAGAATATGACAGAGCAGTCGAAGCCTATGGGAAAGCTCTTGAGCTCAAGCCGGACTATCCTAATGCATGGTATGGAAAAGCCCTGAACCTCAGCCATGCAGAAAAATACGAAGAGGCTGTTGAAGCCTATGAAAAAGTCCTTGAGGAAAATCCGGATTATAAAGAGGCATGGACTGGAAAGGGTATAGCTCTCGGACAGATGGGAAAATACGATGAAGCAGTAATCGCATACGATAAAGCAATCGTAATTGATCCTGGTTTTCTTGAAGCCTGGTATTACAAAGGGGTGGACCTTGATAGCCTTGGCAGTTACAAGCAGGCTCTGAAAGCCTATGAAAAAGCTGTAGAAATTGACCCTAAAAATGATGATGCCTGGAATAATATGGGCATAGACCTGGAAACCCTGGAAAGGTATGAGGAAGCAGTTAATGCTTTTGAAAAAGCAATAGAAATCAATTCGGAAAACTCTGATGTCTGGTATAACAAAGGCTTTACCCTCAGCCAGATGCAGAGGTTTGAAGAAGCTGTCGAAGCATACAGAAAAGCCACACAACTTGACCCTGAATATCTGGAAGCCTACACAAGCCTCGGTTTTGCACTGGCTCAGCTCAAACGCTTTGAAGAAGCCCTGGAAACCTACGAAAAGGCACTTAACCTTAATCCGGATGCTGCAGACTCCTGGTTTGGGAAAGCTGTCTGCCTGAGTTTCCTCGGGCATGAAGAAGAAGCAGAGGACGCATATAGAAAGGCTGTGGAAATTGAACCCAGATATGCTGATATCGGAGGAGATATTCAATAAACCCGGAGGGATCTTTCCCTTTCCGGATCTTACTTTTCACTTCCGGAGAGATATTATCACTTCCGAATCTTACGATTCACTTTTTTCTTTGAACCTGTAGGCAGGTACTAAATTTAGTAATCCAACTTCACGCTGGAAGTGAACATTTCAACAGGACCTGAACATTCCCGGATAATCACCAGGTAGTTGCCCCCAGACTTTAGTAATTATTAGAACATGTAACTCTTTTTAAGATTCATTACCAGGTTTCTGGAATGTCCGACAAAACCGAAAAATCCAAAAATTGTAAAAAGAGGAACTCCGGCAAAAATGCAGGACTTAGCAACGGAAAACACAGTTATAAGCATGATTCCAGGCATGATTCCAGGCATGATTCCAGACATGATTCCAGACATGATTCCAGACATGATTCCAGACATGATTCCAGACATGATTCCAGGCATGATTCCGGGCATGATTCCGGGCATGATTCCGGGCATAATTCTATATACCGGAAACGCTTTTCAAATAGACATCTATCTTCTTTTAAATTTAGTAACACTTCTCCCCAGAACGGAGTGGATGAAAGAATGAAAGGATGGATTCTTTACAAGAGTACGGCTGCCGAATTAAGGCCCGACCTGTACGAAATTCACCGCTTCATCGAGGTTGCGGGTGAGAAGGGAATAGAGCTAAGGGTTGTAAAGCCTGACCAGTTTGACCTTATTGTAACAAGGGATGACAGAAAAAGCATTCTTCTGGACGGAGAAGTTGTCCCCCTTCCGGACTTTCTCCTGCCGAGAATGGGCGCAGGCACTACCTATTTCGCACTTGCGGTTATCCGACACCTGGAACGCCTCGGGGTCCGTGTTTTTAACTCTTCACAGAGCATTGACACCGTCAAAGACAAGCTCTATTCCCAGCAGATCCTGGCCGAAAGAGGAATTTCCTCTCCCAATACGATGTTTGCCAAAAATCCGGTCAACATAAGCCTGGTTGAAAAATACCTGGGTTTCCCCCTTATAGTAAAAGCCCTCTCAGGCTCCATGGGCAAAGGCGTTTTCCTCTCGGAAAACCACGACAATTTACGGGACATCATGGAACTGATCCATGTAACCAACCCCAATGCAAATATAATCCTTCAGGAGTTCATAAAATCCAGCCTCGGCAGGGATCTCCGCGTCCTTGTAATCGGAGGGCGGGCAGTCGCCTGCATGGAAAGGATTGCCCCCGCAGGCAGTTTCAAGTCCAACTATTCCAGAGGCGGAGCAGTCCGCAAATTCGACATGACCTTTGAGATAGAACAGGTGGCAACCGAAACCGCCCGTACCTTCGGCCTCGACATCGCCGGCATCGACCTTCTCTTCGACGGCGACCACTTCAAAGTCTGCGAGGCAAATTCTTCCCCTGGTTTCGAGGGCATAGAAGAGTGCTGTGACGTCAATGTTGCCGGCATGATTTATGATTTTATACGGGAAAAGGTGGGGGAAAAATGAAGGTCAAATCGATTCGATTTTGTCGATCGAAAGTAAGTTGATTTCCAGTCCCAGTACCCTATCACGCTCGCCGATACGAGCGGCTTTTCCCGGAAGGCGTTTAAAATAAGATCTCAGAAAATACAGCACACAAAAATTAATTGGTCTTAAAAATTAATTTGATCTTCAAAGTTCATCCAATCTTTTTTACTTCAATTGTTTCTTTTTTTCCGTCCAGACCAACTATAACATTGAATGCCTCACTTCTGTCTATCATACTCCCGCCGTAAGAGAATTTACTCCCATAAACCCTTTCGTGGGGGTTCGCCTCCGTCCCTCCTCCTCTTCTGCCCGAATCACGCACATAAGAATATTCAATTACTTGTACGGAAGACAACTCTGAAAGATTACCTTTATATGTAAGGATTATCTCACCATCTACATCATAAAATATTT
>JBFHIK010000122.1:0-7466 GCA_041596555.1 Methanosarcina sp. | reverse complement strand
CTTCTTCGTCTCCATTATCTTGCTCTTCTTCGTCTCCATTATCTTGCTCTTCTTCGTCTCCACTATCTTGCTTTTCATTCTCTTTATCTGATCCGTTGTCCTTTTCTTTATCTTTGTCTTTTTCTTTATCTGATCCGTTGTCCTTTTCTTTATCTTTGTCCTTTTCTTTATCTGATCCGTTGTCCTTTTCTTTATCTGAGCTCCCTACTGATTCTTCTCCGCTCTCGACTTGTTTTTTATCTACTTTCTCTCCATTATTCCCGTTATCGCCATAATTCTGCTGCTCAGCAGCAGCCATGCACACAGTGCATGATAATAAGAGCATAAAAACAAGAAGCCCCGAAAATATTTTTCTCATTTATCCCCCTCCCATTTTCTTTGAGCTTAATTTTCCTTCATTATCTCTTTTTTATGCAAACGTGGACAGTATCCGCTTTCACGCTTCTTACTAAGCCCTCAGATGTTTATTTGCACCAGATGCTCTACTTCAGATGTGTGTGTTAATAGTGTTCGGATATGGGGTCCACTTCGTATACTCTGCTTATCCGTATACTCTGCTTATCCGTATACTCTGACGTGAACCGTATCCGTATATCTGTAAGTGGTCATTCTACAGGGATTCAAATTTAGTGTGCCTTTTCGATACGGACGTTTTGTCTGTTTATACTCCGGCATCATTAAATTCAGGGTGGATAAGCAATCTGGAACTTCTGTTTTTGTTTCTATTTTCTAAAGTCAGAGCTATCTACCTGAAAATTTTTTAAGGTTGCACCTCTTGAATCACTAACTCTTTAATTGACAAATAGTCCACTATTTACTTAAACTAGTAACATTTCACCCCACTTGTGAAATGTTTCTTCACGTAGGTCTTTTTTGTTACTATTAATCATTTTCTATTTATTGTGTTTTTTTCCTAACTTATCTCATCTGTTAAGGGTGTCTGAGGCCCTCGCAAATTCTATTTTCCAAACATATTTAATTCTCATTATTAAATTCCAAAATATACTTAATGGAGTTTTTTTCTTTCCATGGAAAGTGTTTGATCTTTCCATATCATTTTCTTTGAAAGCTCTCATCTTTATAACAATTATTATTTTTCTATGCTATATTTATATATCCTTTTTTATAAAAAGACATTTAACTTTTAATATGAATATAATTCGTAATATCCACAAATTCATCTGAGTCTGGATAAACTGGGGATAATTTGCCCTGACTAATAAGGTCTTTTTTGTTTCATTTTCTTCCTCTAAATTTTTTTCACCATTTATGGATATAAGCTTTCATATACAGTCAATTGCAGTAAATATACTGTGAGCTGCATGTGTACTGAGAATTTGATGACCCTCTCTTCCGTCCCTCTGGAAAATATACCCCAGTTATGGGAACAAAACGATGTTCTTATCTTTCTTATTGATCTGGATAATTATGAAACATTGAGTATGGAATGCCTCAACAGCATCGAAAGTGAACAGCTGGATAAACTTCAAACAATATATTTCAAAAAAAGATATATTGTCTCCAGAATGGTTTTGAAACATGTTCTATGCCTTATCCTTAAGAAAAGTTCGGCTCTGGAGATCTCTACTTATAAAGACGAGTGTGGAAAAGTCCATATACTCAACCATAAAGAGGTTCACATCTGCATATCCTACTCTGAAAATGTTGTAACCCTTGCAATATCAAAAGTTGAGGTTGGTATTGATGTCGAAATTAAAAGACCTCTGGCACTAAAAAATACTTTGAAATATTTTCAAAAAACATCTTCATGCGCCGATAAATCGGTTGTTGAAGCCGACATTTTGAAGAGGTGGACTCTGAAAGAGGCTTATTGTAAGTTTTCTAATAAAGACATGTATTCCATTTTCAGTAAAGAGCCGGACTTCAATAATATCTGTTATTCAAGCTATGTATTAGACAATAAATACATCTTTTCTGTCATTACTGATTCGGATCCACATACTATTAATATAAGTCGCCTTGAGAAAATTAACTATGGTTGATGTAAATATATTTTTTATAAAGTTGGCTGAAAAAGCATAAGAGATCAAAGAATAACCCTTTTTAACTTCTTTAAACAACTTCATTATTTTTTTTCAACTTCATTATTTTTCTTCATCTTCATTATTTTTCTTCAACTTCATTATTTTTCTTCAACTTCATTATTTTTTCTTTTACTTTGAAATTTATATAAACATGTACAAATCGACTTCCATAACCTTCTAAGTTCAATAGACATTGAATTTCTTTTTTCCAATGATTTTTCCAGCAATAAAACTGTTCAAATTATTTATATAGTTGTATTACATAATTACCTGTGGGGCTTTCAACTATTATAGACAAAGTGTGTTACGCGAGACTAATAATCTAATTTGAGTAAAGGGGTAAGATTGTATGGAACAGATAAAGAATGGCATACTTGATTATTTGATGGACAATTCTTTCATGGAACGGGGCACTCTTCTTGGAGATCGTGACTCTCTCACCCAGAACGGCATCATAGATTCTATCGGTTTACTCGAATTGATAGACTATATCTGTGAAACATATTCTATTGAAATTCCTGAAGATATGCTAACTCCGGAGAATTTCGATTCCCTACAGGGGATCACTGACCTGATAACCAGACTGGTGAAGTGAATTGCATGAGAATTGATGCTTATATCACTGAAAATGCCCGAAAAAATCCTCACCAGACTGCCCTTGAAGATGGTAAAAATTCCCTTTCTTACAGCTGCCTTGATGAAAATATAAACATAATTGCCTCATCGCTGACTGACTTTGAGCACTGCAGATTTGCAATACTGGCTGAGTCCGGCATGCACTACATAAAGATACTTATGGCAGTATACCGGTCAGGCAACATTGCAATACCCCTGCCAATCGAATTGCCAGGGTTGAGCCTTGAACGAATTCTTGATGCGGCATGCATTAATAATATAGTTGCCACGAAAAAACAGTACTTAAGATTTGGAGATGGTTTTTTTGAGCGTTTTGGAACTGTGATCGTTGTTTCAGATGACACTTCAGTGGAGACCTGCAGCAAAAGAGTGATACTCGAGAGAAACAACCCCGAACTGAGGCTGGTGCTTTATACCTCAGGCACAACAGGCACTCCTAAAGGAGTTATGTTAAGCGATAAAAATCTGGTATCAAATGCCAGATCAATAAACGAAATTCTTAGCATAAGCCCAAAAGATAAAGGGGCACTGGTAATCTCTCCTCACCATGCTTTTGGGAATTCCATAATCAATTCCCACCTGATGGCTGGAGGGTCAATCCACATCGGTACAATGAATTTCATAGACCCGGTTTTCAATCTCGTTGAATCCGGAGTATCCATATTCTATGGAGTGCCCAGCACCTATCGTATTCTTCTCAGATACCCGGAAAGGTTCAAAAAAGCCTTTGCGAATGTCAGGACTGCTGCATCTGCTGGTGGAGCCATGGACAGGGCTATTGTACGGAGTATCAGGGAGTTGGCTCCCGGGCTTGAGATTCAGCCAATGTACGGTCAGACCGAAGCCACAGCAAGGCTTGCCTATCTGCCGGCAGAAGACGTGGACGAATTTATAGATACGATAGGAAAGGCGATTCCCGGGGTCACACTGGAGGTCTTTGATTCTGAAAACCGACCACAAATTCCCGGTCTTACAGGTGAACTTGTTGCCAGGGGGGAAAATATCCTGCTGGGTTACCTGAATGATGAATATGCAACTGAGAAAAAAATCATAAACGGGTGGCTGCATACCGGGGATCTGGCTCAGAAACTTCCTGGAGGATATATCAAACTGCTTGGGCGTCAGGACGACCTCATTAAAATAGGCGACCACCGGGTTAACCCCCGAGAAATTGAGAAAGAGATAGAGAATAACAATGAAGTTTCCAGTGTTTTTGTTGTACCCGTATCTCACGAAATTATGGGTAATGCAATCAGCCTCATGGTCATACCAAATCAGAAAACTGATGTCGATAAAATTTTTGCTTTTTGCAGAAAGAATCTGCCGGGATACCTGTACCCAAGAGAGATCTTCTTCATTGACCATCTTCCGGTGAGCGAGAACGGGAAAATATCCAACAGATCTATTATAGAGGAGTATCAGCATGCCAAAGCTAGTATGTAAGAAGTGTGTTTTGAATTCGGACATTCCGGGCATAGAAATTAACGAAGAAAGCGGCCTCTGTCATTTCTGTGAGACTTATGTTCCCATGTCTTCACAGGAAAAAGAGCAGTACCTTAACAAAATTGAAGAACTCTTCAAAGAATATAGCGGCAAGGGCAATTATGATGTGATATTTGCACTTTCAGGTGGAAAAGACTCTTCATACACCCTTTACAAACTCAAAAAAGACTATCCCTTCTTAAAAATACTTGCTGTCCAGTTTGATAATGGGTTTACTTCAGATTATGCCGTAGTAAATGCAAAGAAAATGTGTGAGATTACAGGATGCGACTATTTTAAGCTGACAATGGAAACAGAGGTCCTGTACGAGCTCTTCCGAAAGGCAGCCGAATCCTATGATATGTTCCCGAAGTTTGCCAAATACAGGGCAAGCGACATATGCAATATCTGCATCAGCGTCATTAAACAGAAATTGCTGGAACAGGCCATAGTTCAGAACGCTCCTTTTATCATATTTGCTTTTACAGCAGGACAGTCTCCCAAGCCCATAATCAATCTGTCAGCTAATTTCATACAATGGTCAAGGAACCTTTTTGAAAAGCAGCTTCAAAAAATAGGTGTCGATGACAGAGATGAGCAGTTCCTTATTAAAAATGATGTCATTAAAAATATGGGTGAGATCGCTCCATCCATGCTGCACCCTCTTTGTCTCTGGGAATATAGTGAGGATAAAGTTCTTGAAACAATAATAGGGCTCGGGTGGAAAGCTCCTGACCTTAATGACAGCAATTCAACTAACTGTACGCTGAATTCTTTTGCATGCCATAACCACCTCGAAAAGTACGGCTTCCATCCATATGCCTTTGACATAGCAGGGCTTGTCCGAAGTGGGGAAATGCCAAGGGAAGAAGGGCTGGAAAAACTTAACCAGGAACTATCGCAGCCGCTAATAAAGGAAGCTGCAGAGAAACTTGAAACAAAGATAAATCACTCACAAGATATCTTGCTGAAAGTTTAATCGGATATTATCTAAGTAAAGAGAGATTCGGTAAAGAATCCGGTTACTCAGTAAATAATTATCCGCAGTTTAAACGTATAATTAGCTTTCATAACAAATAATCGATCAGGGGAGTAATACTATGCAGATTACAGGGAGTAGCATAGCGCAGACTACAGAGAGTAGTATCGCTCAGTTAACACAAAATAATACCGGACGGTTAACAGATAGCAGTAATGTCCAGATTATGGATGAACTGAACAGAGACGCCGATCAGCTTGCTGAAAGACTCAGGGGCTTTATAAGAAATCAGGTCACGGCTTTTAAGAAAAAAGGAGCGGTTCTGGGGGTTTCTGGGGGTATTGATTCAGCTGTAGCCCTTACGCTTTGCGTACAGGAGTTTGGCAAGGAAAATGTATACGGTCTTCTCCTCCCTGAAAAAGAATCCGCTCCTTCCAGTAAAATTCTGGGGGCAGAAATCTGCGAAAGCCTGGGTGTAACGTATGAGGAGGTCCCAATTTCTCCAATCATTGAGTCTCTTGGCATCTATGAAAAAAAGGAGCAGATAATTAAAAGGACCTGTCCCGAATATGATTCCAGAATACATAAAACCTCACTCGTGCTGCCTGATTTTCTTAATCAGGGCTTGTTGAACGTCCCTCATATCAGGCTGATTAAAGACGGGGAAACGGTTGCCAGGCACAGGCTGAAAGCAAATGACTATCTGGAACTGATAGGCTTGCAGGGGGTCAAGCAGCGGTCCAGAATGGTAATTCAGTATATGTATGCTGAACAGATGAATTACGTGGTTTGCGGCACAACCAACAAGACAGAACTTGTCCTTGGTCAGTTTGTGAAATACGGGGATGGCGGTGTAGACCTCGAACCTCTTGCAGACTGCTATAAGACTCAGATCTATGCTCTGGCAAAACATCTCAGGGTAAATGAGGAAATTATAAAGCGCCCGCCAAGTGCCGACACCTGGAGCCATTATACGAGTGATGAGGAGTTCTACTGGCGTATGCCCATGCATATCATTGATCAGCTCCTGTATGCTCAGGAACATAAACTGTCTTTAGAGGTAACTGAAAAGAACACCGGCTTGCCCGGAGATACTATAGAAAAAGCCTGGAGGCACTTTGACCGGGTAAAAGATACTACAGAGTATATACGGGCTGCTCCACCTGTTTTCTATCTGGGTATGTAAGACAAAATCAACTTTCAAAGTCAACATCAACTCAATCAATAATTACGACGGACAAATATGGACACCAGAGTTTCCATTGTACGCTGTTCCGACTATTCAGGTGTAAAAGGTGCAATTAAGGAGGCACTCAATCTGATAGGAGGGCTTGAGAGCATTATATCTCCGGGTAATCGCGTACTTCTTAAACCCAACGTGCTTGCGATCCGGTCTCCGGAGGCCGCGGTCACCACTCATCCTGCAGTAGTATCTGCGATGTGTGAACTGGTCCTGGAGGCAGGAGGTATTCCTGTTATAGGAGACGGGGCAGGGATTGTGAAACCGGGGTCTACCTCGACGGCTGAGGCTTTTCGTGCCTCGGGAATTGAAAGTGTTGCATCCGCTTATGGTGTAGAGCTGATTAATTTCGAAACCTCAGGTTACACTGAGGTCTCTGTTCCCGATGCCAGGCAGTTTCCTCGCCTGTATGTAGCAAAAGCAGTCCTTGAGGCTGATGTGATAATCTCACTTCCTAAACTCAAGACGCATGAACTGACACTCTATACAGGGGCTGTCAAAAACTTCTTTGGGGCAGTGCCTCAGAAAATAAGAAAGCAGGCCCATGCCCTGGAAGACCGGGACCGCTTTGGAGAGGCTATAGTTGATATCTACTCAATAGTCAAACCTCACCTTGCAGTTATGGACGGGGTGGTCGGGATGGAGGGGAATGGCCCTGCCAATGGAACACCTGTACCTTCAGGAGTGGTCATGGCAGGTTATGACTGTGTAGCCATTGACATGATTGCTTCCGAGCTAATAGGAATTGACCCCTTAAAGGTGCCTACAAACAAAGCTGCGCTCTCAAGAGGGTTTGGTACCAGGCAACCGGAAGTTGCAGGAGCACCTCTTAAGGAGGTAATAGTCAGGTTTAAAATGCCTGAAGGCGGAGCCACCGCGATGGTACCTTCTTTTCTTATGAGAGCTCTTCGAAGGCATTTGACTGTAAAGCCCTTCATCAACACCTCAAAATGTGCGCTTTGTAAAGCCTGCGTTTTGAATTGTTCAGCGCATGCAATTGAGGAAGTGGGCAGGACACTCAAAATCAATCAGCAAAAATGTATCCAGTGTTATTGCTGTCGTGAAATGTGCCCAAATGATGCTG
>JBFHIK010000121.1:0-7567 GCA_041596555.1 Methanosarcina sp. | reverse complement strand
TGATATGGAAAGGTTTAACGATGCAAGCACTGTCCCTACCTCTCAGGACTGTTTAACCGGCATCCTTAGAGCCTTAAACTGAGGCGGCATTCAAGGGTAACTATTTCTTTCCTATCGTTTACCGATTTTCCATTGCTCCTCATCGGTGATCTGGTCAACCAGGGCTTGTTAGACAAGCCCCTTCCTCAAAAACCTGAGCCGTTAGGTGAAGGTTTTAGGGAGGGGTAATTGACATATGTCCGCACTTCTCAAGCCAGGTAAGGGACCGAATCCATTCGCCTTTTGGTTCCCTTGAGGTGCCAATGACAAGCCGCTTCTTATCTCCGAATTCTTCAACCACACCGCGGGCTTCTATGATCTCGCCGGGGAGAGCCTGGCCTGCATAGGTGTGAGTATAGGAGAGAACATGGTCGATCTCATCATGTTCTACCTTGTAATAGGAAGGGCTATCAAAGGCAAAGTCAGCGTTCTTGACCTCGGCTTCGATTTTCATTTTGACTGTATCTTTTCCTCTCTGCAGGGGCTCTTTAATCTGGTCCCATTCCCTTACAAAGAGAAGGTCGAAATACGTGCCTTCTACCATGCCGCGGTTGCCTTTCCTGGACTCGTGCAGCATGAATTCGTCAAAAGAAATCTCAGGGATTCTTTTCCTGTAAATCCTCTGCCACATATCCTCATCGAGCTCTTCGATGGGGCCCTCCTGTTGTTTTGCAACAGCTATGGCATCCCTTGCCCTGAACCACATAGGACCGTAGACAACAAAATCGACATCAGAGCTATCATTCTGCAGACCTGCAAGCATTGAACCCGTAACTCCCATACTTGTCCTGGGAATTTCTGCCATATCAAGCACCTTTACGATTGCCCTCACACGGCTGTCATAATTCACAAGCTCCGGGATGCAGTCAGAGGGGTGCAGTACCTTCTTTACCTCGGGCTCAGGGACAACGTGCACGTCCTGGACCCATTCAGGCCTGTTTTCTTTCATGAAATCGAAAGCCGGGCCAAAATCGTATTTTTTGTACCTTTTCCCGTTTAACTCCCTCTCCCCGTTTTCGTCCGGAACATAGCGGAGTGTGGCTCTTATTCCATCGGTACGGAAGTAGTCCGAAACCGCAAAAAGCCAGTCATCTTTTGTAAGAAGAAAATCCCTCAGGCGTGTTTTAAGCATTTGTATCATCCCCGGAAACTGTGACAAATATCAGGATCTGCTGAACGTTACCACGGCAGATTGACCTTCAGTAAATTGGCTTTCAGTAAATTGACCTTCAGTAAATTGACCTTCAATTAAGATCACTTTTAATTTCAGTTGAGAACACTTTAGAATAACATTACAATGACTTTATAATGACAGTAATAACGAATTTAAAAATGACAGATAAGGAACTTAAAATGACAGATTAATATCCCTTTAACTGCCAATACTTTAGCTGCCATTATTTTAAAATGAATAGCATAATAAAATGTATTGTACCTTTCATGTATTTAACTGTCAGTATTTTAATTCTTAATTGAAGGGTAAGAAAATGGAATAATATATACCTGGAGTAATATATACTGAATGAGTAAATTAAATGAACTGAACACTATCGAAAAAGCTGAACGTTATCGAAAAAATAAACGTAATACGCTGCAGATGTAGAAAATTCGAGGTAATACTGTTGAGAGATGATCCGAGTGCAGAAGCGCTTGAAGCCTGGATTATCCGGCTGAGGCGAGAATTTCACCGATACCCTGAACTCAGTTTCGAAGAATATGAAACCCAGGGGAAAATCCTGAAAATCCTTGGAGAACTGGGAATCGAAGCCAGGAAGATTGCGGATACCGGCGTGCTTGCAAGCATCCGGGGCACAGTGCCTGGTCCCTGCATTGCTCTGAGGACGGATACTGATGGACTGCAGGTTCAGGAAGAAACTACAGAAAGAAATAGGGACTATATTTCCAGAAACAATGGAGTAATGCATGCCTGCGGGCACGATGGACATATGTCAATGCTTTTTGGGGCTGCACGGCTTTTTTTAGAAAACCGAGACTTTCCAGGGGAAATTCTTCTGATCTTCCAGCCTGCAGAAGAGATCCCACCCGGCGGTTCGGAGAGGGTTATTGCCGAAGGAGGGTTAAAAGGCGTGGACGCAGTTATGGGCATGCACATCTTTACCAACCATGAATCCGGAAGCGTGGGTTTTCGCCCCGGACCTTTTATGGCAAGCACAAACCGTTTTGAAATCATCCTTAAAGGGAAGGGGGGCCATATCTCAAAACCTGAAAGCTGTATTGACCCTGTCAGGATGGCAACGGACTTCATAAGCAGTATCTACCCTGCCCTGGAAGAGGAGCTTGAACCGGGTACATACGTTCTGGGCGTAGGGAGAATACAGGGCGGAGCCCAGTTCAACAGAACTCCGGACACTGTAGGAATCCTCGGAAGCTACCGGACATTTGACAGTGAGACTACAGAAATCATCGACCTGACGATAAAAGAGTGCCTTGAGAGGATAAAGGAAAGATACGTAAAACCCGGGGAGGAGTTTTCAGGGCTTCCGGATTACGAACTTGACATCCTGCATGGTTATCCGGTCCTGGTAAATGACCCTGATTTCACAGCCGCGGTTAACTTAAAACTTCAGGAAAGTTTCCCTGAGCTTACAGTTTATCCCGAAATGGAAAAGGCCTTTGCTGCCGAAGATTTTGCAAGCTATCTACAAGTGGTGCCAGGCATCTTCATTTCACTCGGCACCCGAAACCTGGAAAAAGGGATCATGGAGATCAACCACTCATGCACGTTCGATATTGATGAAGATATTCTGCTTACGGGGGCTGAAATTTTCTACACCATTTCACTGGACTTTCTGAAGAATCCCGAAAAATACCTGACATCTCAAAAGTATAAGGTCCTTAAGGAGTATGCCAAAAAATCCTGAAATTTGAAAAAACCTGAAATTCGGGAGGGACATGTAAGAAGGAGTAAGTAAAAGGGAGCAGGTAAGAATGGGCAGGTAAGAATGGACAGGTAAGAATGGGCAGGTAAGAATGGGCAGGTAAGAATGGGCAGGTAAGAATGGACAGGTAAGAATGGGCAGGTAAGAAGGAGCAGACACATACAGGACGCGGTTAATTTCTATATAAGGAGAGAAAACATGATAATCCAGAGGTATGACGATTCCAGACAGGAAGAAGTTCGCGACGTTGTCCTGGAAGTCCTGCTGGAACACGGCTTTGAATACGACAGGCTTAAAGATTCTGACCTGAAGGACATCAATGGCTATTATTTTGCAAAAGGAGGCACCTTTTTTGTAGGTCTGGCCGATGGAAGAGTGGTGGGCACTGCAGGAGTCCGTAAACTTGACGGGAACCTCTGCGAAATCAGGCGCATCTACCTTAAAAAGGGGTTCAGGGGCAAAGGTAATGGAAAACAGCTTTTTCTGGCTGCTCTGGATTTTGCCGAAAAAAACTGTTCCTGTGCCGTGCTCAAAACCGATTCAACCCTTAAAAAAGCGATCGGAATGTATCTCAAGCACGGTTTTACTTTCGTAAAAGAGGAAGAAGGATACCTGTACTATGAGAAACGATTTTAAGAGAAACTGTTTTATTTTTCCGGTAAACTGCAGGTTCCCCCCTCTCTTTTCTCAAGGGCTTGCAGATATTCAAGCACAGCAAGCACAAAAGCTGAATGAGACCAGGCAAGCGGCAGGACCGAAAGGGGTCTTCCTCTATCGTCCACCTGTTCTGACATAAGGCCTGTCGGATGGGTATGAGCTGCGCACCACTCCAGAAGCTCAAGGGCTCTTTCCAGGTTTCCGGTTGCAGAGTGCCACTGGGACAGCCAGAGAGTACAGATAATCCAGCTGTTCATGTAGCCATAGTAACTGTCGTTGAGATATCTGGCAATTCCGCCTGAGGGTCGGATGAGTTCACTTTCAATTGCTTCCATTGTCCGGACAACTCTTGGGTCATCAGGAGGGAGAAGCTCGAAGTACCAGACCGCAAACACCGAAGAGTCCAGGGTCGGGTCGTCGAGGGAACGCCTGAAACGCTTGAGTTTATCATCATAAAGCCTCTCAAGGATTGCCTGTTTAACACGGTTTGCGGCTTCCCCCCATACGTCTGCGTTATCATAATCTCCAAGGGAACGGGAGAGTTCGCAGGCTCCGTAGAGGCCGGCATAGACGGTGCAGGCGCTGTAGGTATGCACGCCTTTTCGCTCTTCCCAGAGGTCAAAGCTCGAAATGGGAAGGTTTGTTTCCCTGTCCAGGGCTTTTGTAAGATAATTGGCTGCGGGAAGGACAAGTCTTCTGTAATACCTGCCTGTAGTCCACACACTCCTTTCAAGCTCCCAGTTGTTGTAGAGGGCATAGAGGGGAAGCCCTGTTTCATCAATCTGGACCATGGGAACAGGATGCCAGGTGCTCCCGAAATCTCCTGCCGGGGTATACTTGTGAAGAAAGTTGCCTCTATGTGTGATGGTTCGGGAGAAAAACTCAAATATCTCCGTACTCAGGTGGTGGTACCGCGCCCGATCAAGTGCAAGGCAGACCCAGGCTGCATCTCTGGGCCAGCAGTAGGAGTAGAGGTCTGCCCCAAACTGCTTGATATCCGAGTCACAGGACGCTATCACCGAACCCGTTATATCCATATGGGCGACAACTGTAAGGAGGCTGCGGTAAAAGCACTTTGAGACTCTTTCCGGAAGCTGCGGCATCCAGGCAAACTCCGGGAGGACGGAAGCCCTCTCGACAAAAGAATTCCAGAAATTGAAGCTGTGGTGGAAAAGAGCACTTCTTCCGGCTTCCTTTACTCTTTTGTGAACATTGAGCACATTGCAGTACTTTTTTCCAAAAACGATCCAGAAATGCACCCTTGTTGACTCTCCGGCTTTCAGTTCAGGCAGGGTCCAGCCAAGAGTGGAATCTACCGAACCGTGCGCTACGGGGTTTCCACTGAGACTTGCATCATCTTCCATGTCTTTCCAGGTGCCTTCAAGCCCCTTCCACTCCGCAGTCCCTACAGCATGCTGGTCAAAGGGGGGTTCACTCGCATGCAGGAAATAGCGGTCGCGCTTGTAGTGGATAAGGGTCTGTTTATCAATTACAGCGGTTTCTCCTATCTTGTTTTCAAGGATCCGGTAGTTCTGGTTGGAAAAAAGACGCAGGCGCCTGGGAGAATTCGATATATTTTTTACTTCATAAGTCCTGTAAAAGATGTTCACCGACGGATGGACAGCCTCCCATACCGTAACCTGGAGTCCGAACTCAGGGTTTTCGAATATAGTTTCCCCTATATTTGAAACAGCTTCCCTGCAGATTTCAGGCATTTTTTCATTAGCTATCTCTTTTTTCTCTGCTCCGGTCTCCTCCGGCGTTGCTGAGATTTCAAGAACCCCGCTACAGAAATTTTCTTCGAAATCTGCTTTGTACCGCTGCCTGACCTTCCAGTTTTCAAGCCAGCTGCAGTAAAGGGAATCAAGGTCACATACACCACCCCTTATAAAGTTCCCGTGATTCTCAAGCCCTACATATGGGAAATAGACATCCCTTATAGTCCCTTTCTCATCTTCACAAATCAGGATTTTTCCATTTCCAAAAATCAGCGGCCTAATTCCGGACACCTCCGACTCTATTATCTATTATTTCACATTCTATTCTGTGATTTCGCATTCTATTCTGTGATTTCTAATTCTATTCTGTGATTTCTAATTCTATTCTGTATCCTTCCTTGATCAAGTTATATTATGAGAAATCAATAATGAGAAATCAATACAAACCTGATATGGGTTATGGTTTACCCGGATAACTATACCTCACTTTTAGAGCTTAATATTCTTTTTTGAGCCTGAAATATGAATAAACCTGTACTTTCCTCTAATAAACCTGTACCTTCCTCTAATAAACCTGTATCATCCCGGATCAAGAATTAATTAAAGCTGAACCATTTTACAGCCAGTTCTGTAAATGTTGAACTGTTTTTAATATTCTACCGGTGTTCTTAGCATGCTCAGGCTTTTAGTTCGAAAAGTAAAGTTTTTGTCTTAGATGGTCAGTGAATTTAGATAAATTTTTGAACTGAAGTTTCTATAAGAATTGAATTTGTCGCTGAGATATTTAAGGAGAAGGACAGATCTGTGAAAATAACAACTTTAGACTTAAAAACTGTCCATCCTCAGGGACAACAGTGAAGTATAATTCAAATTCCAAATATCAGGGATGAAAAAGGATGCATTTAACATATGCTATTTTTGGCAATATTGCATGTCCAGCATGTTGAATATATTTTTATCTCTTACTAAAAATATATTACTCAGTCACACGAAAGTTTATATTTAGTTGCGTTCTTGTTAGTATGGCTTATAAAACTAAGTCTTTAAAGAAAGTATCCACATACAAAAATGTGCGTGTTTACTATGGTTTACGTAAAAAAAATATGTCCCGTTTGCGGGAAAGAATTCTTTGTCCTCAAGAGTGCAGAGGAAAAGGCAGTATACTGTACTCTGGCTTGCCTGGCAACAGCTCAGGATAAGTTTGAACGCAGAGGCAGAGCTTTATCGGGCTTTAGCTAAACACTCTTATTACAGGCAAAAGAACTTCGAAAACTGAAAGGAAAACACCCCGAGAGAAGGGAACGTTTTCCGTCTCTTTTTATTTTTAAAAGCTTTTATTTTCCAGCGATTTTCTTTGCAATCTGAGTTACGTGCCTTCCCTGATAACGGGCCATTGCAAGTTCATTTTCTGACGGCTGGCGGCTTCCACCAGGTCCGACAATTGTTGAAGCTCCATATGGGCTGCCGCCTGTAATTTCATCCATCCTTGTCTGCCGCTTTTCAGCATAAGGAAGCCCGACAATGATCATTCCAAGGTGAAGCAGGGTAACATGAAATGTGAGGATTGTGGCTTCCTGCCCACCATGCTGTGTATTGCTGGAGGTAAAAACGCTTCCTGCCTTTCCTACAAAAGCATCCTGGCTCCACAGCCCTCCAACACCGTCAAGGACTGCACGCATCTGGGCAGTCATCATCCCGTAGCGCGTAGGAGTTCCGAATATCAATGCATCGGCTCCAGCCAGTACATCTTCATACATGTCCCGGGTCAGGACAGGAATATGGGCAAAGAGCTTTTTAGTCTCTATTGCTCCCATTTTTTCAAGAATTTCATCCGTCAACGTTTCAGGAACCTGGTAAATCCCTACCTTAGCTCCTTCAACTTCCCTTGCTCCAGCAACGACAGCTTCTGCCATCCTGTAGATGTGCCCGTACATACTGTAAAATATTATATTTACCTTAACCATTTGACCCCTCTGTCAAAAAATAGTTAAATGTGTTCCCAGGTTGTTTGAGTTCCAAACATCAAACTTTTTCAGCTTATAAAATGTGCTGAAATGAATTGTGAGTTCCGGAGCAATCCAAACTCCCCCCTTAAAAAAGTTTTCTGATACATTATATATCTTGTTAACAGAAGCTATTTATTGTTAACAGAAGCTATTTATCGTTAACAGAATCTATTTATTGTTAACAGAAGCTATTTATTGTTAACAGAATCTATTTATTGTTGATAGATGTCTGGCTCCTTTTATTTGC
>JBFHIK010000120.1:0-7577 GCA_041596555.1 Methanosarcina sp. | reverse complement strand
CGAGAATACCGTCTATAACAGGTAAACCGTTCTTTCTAATTGTAGAAATGTAAGCTCTCATTCTGCAGAAAGCTTCCGCTCCTTGTATGGTTCTGAAAGTTCCTGATATTTTCTGCTGTCATTTCATCATCCTGATGTCTCTTTCTGCCTGATGGTTTTCAAATGGAACTCTCAAATCAGTCCGGAAGCTCAGGATCTGTTCTTTGTTTTCTATAAACCTATCCAGTAGGTCCCTTGATTTTGTTTTTGGGTTTTTACCACGTTTTCCCTG
This sequence comes from Methanosarcina sp., assembly GCA_041596555.1. GTDB lineage: Archaea > Halobacteriota > Methanosarcinia > Methanosarcinales > Methanosarcinaceae > Methanosarcina. Next base: position 7,306 of record JBFHIK010000120.1, on the reverse strand, counting down.
TTTTTCAGGGTTTAGAGAAGGTGGATTTTCTTCAATTCCTTTAATGATGATAGCATCGAACCTTTCTTCCAATGCTTTGATTTGCTCGAAATCCAGATCTTTGACAGAGAATTGCCCGGTGGCTATAAAATAGCAGATAGAGTTGCAGCCAGGTGTTCTGAGCTCGGAATGCCAGTTACTATACAAATAGGTAGTAATTTTACTGCGGCTTCGGTTGTTGCGGACACCTCTGAGTTTTTGACCTGGCTTCTAATGGACCCAAAAGCTGTCCATCTGTTACTTGATAAGGTAAGTGACCTGTTCATCAATGCGTTGGATTATTTTGCAAATAAGTATGGTTCAGAAAGCCTGCTTCCTTTTGATGGGGGGCCATCTGAATCAAATAACATGATTTCCCCGCAGATGTTCGAGGAATTTGCATATCCGTATATGAAAAAGGTTCATACACACGCAAAAGAACTGGGGGTAAATGCCGTACTCATGCATCCATGTGCTGACCAGAACTTGAATCTTCCATATTATGCAAAATTAAGAGAAGATATGGGCTGGTCTGGAAAATATTTCTGGCTTTTTGGACCGGAAACACCTATTAAAGATCAGATCAAGGCATTTGGAAACCATGACGTTATCTGTGGCAATATAAACCCTCCACTTTTCCTTGGTAGTTCATATGACGAAGTTATGGAACTATGCAGGCAGAACATCGAAGAAGGTATAAACTCTCCAAATGGGTTTATTCTCTCACCTGGATGCGAATTTCCGGTCAATGCAGCACCTGTTAAAGTGATGGCAATGGTAGATGCAGCAGAAAAATACGGAAGATATGAATGAGGTAACAGGTGCCAATCCAGAGCTTTTTAGAAACCGATAATGTAAGCATTATTATTAAGTATTTAAATTAAGTGAGGAAGAGGGGAGTAATCCTTTGAAAAGCCCCTCCTCACCAGTCCCTGCAATCCTCACCAGTTCCTGCAATCCTCACCAGTCCCTGCAACTCTGAAATCGTGTATTCCTCACTTTCAAGAATCGGCATTTCTGCAAGCTCTCTTTCCATACTGCATACATTGAGCACTGCATGGGGAATCAGGCATCCCCGCGTGCAGTCCATAGCGCATTCCCTGGTGCATTCAAGGGAGCAGTCCGTTTGTCTTTCCATCTCCAGGGCGAGAGTACTTTGATTCTCGAGTATTTCTTCAAGAGGGAATTCCAGGCAGGTGAGTTCCCTGAATTTTTCACAGGGAGTTTCGATCTTTATGATGATCCTATCTCCTTCAACCTTTCCCATTATCGTATGGCTAAAACCGCACATGCAGGAAGATACACTTATTTTTGTCATTTTTCGCACCCTGTCCAGTTATGTTTTTTGAGATTCGCGTTTCAGTAGATTCCGCTGGTCATTCCGCCTTTCTGAAGCTCGGTTGTGGGTTGAATTGCGATATTCTTGAAATCTATTGCTTTTATAGGGCAGGCCCGGACACAGCGCCTGCAGCTTGTCCCAAGGCAGTCCTGGGTCCTGCAGCTTGCAAAGAAACTTCCGTTTCTCTCGATGGTTACAAGGGCATTTTCCGGGCACTCTTCGTTACAGTGACCGCATTGGATGCAGCCTTCTACACGAACCTCTATAGTGATCCCCACATCCTCGACAATCTCTACAGGGGCGTTTCCTGTTTCTTCAATGTCTTTGGCAACCCTTTTTTCCATCACTGCATTCTCTACGGGCTCAGGGAGAGGAGGACACTTGTACATTTTAAAAAACTTTTTGTACAACTTCATACTCATGCCTTCGGTCCAGTAGGAAAGCTCGCATGTGTAGATGTTCTTGAATGTTTCACTGGTCGCCATCATCAGGTGGTCGGCTTTTATAGTTCTGGCAAGGGCGATGACCTCATTGAGCCTGGACTCTTCCAGGAGGATTTCCCTGGCAAGGGCTATGGAAGTGTTTCCGAACTGTACGGTTTTTCTTGAGAAATCCGGGCAGGAGCCGATTTTCCTGGCTTTCCTGCTGTCCACATATGTTCCGGAAGCTCCTGACATATATACATTTTCAAGTTCTTCAAAAGGCACTCCTGCTTCAAGCAGGAGAGTTAGCTGGGATGCCCTGATTGCCCCTATGGCTTTTCCGGCTTCTGCAATATCTCCGTCTGTAATTTCTATGCCGTTACCAAGGATCAGCCTTCCATTGGGCAGTTTTGGAGGCTGTTCCATAAGGCCTGTTTCCATTGAAACGGCAATGACTGCAATTACACCCGTTCCGGTAATACCCACTGCCTCGATTTCTCCTTTCTCCACAGTCTCGCCGGTAACAGGGTTTATCAGAGCCCCGGGCTTTCCTTCCATCTTTTCATTCAGGACTGTCAGCCGCCAGTATTCGCCTTCAGGGTTCACGTCTGAAATCGCACCCGGGCTTGCAATCATTCCGCAGCTGATTCCCTGTCCTTCAATGGCGGGTCCTGCGGCTGCACTGCCGGTGATGATCCTGTCCCCTACTTTTATTGCCATTTCCGCATTCGTACCATAGTCCGTGACAATGGAGACCTCTTTCTGGTTCAGGAAATCCGTTTCGATCATCATCGCCAGGGCATCGGCTCCTATCTCATGGGCGATAGCCGGAGGCACAGTTATTTCACAATTCGGCAGGTCCAGGACACCCTTGAAAAGTTCGGATGCCGGAAAGACTCTGGCACTCCTGTCCACATTCTCGACTCCAAGCCTTTTCTGCATGTTTTTCCCGGCAAAGGCAAGGTCCCTGATCTCCGAGTTCTGGAAGAGTGAAAGCTGGATTGGGTTTCCGCATACAACCAGTTTCTGAATGTTAACCGGATCTACATCCAGGGTTTCAATGACCTTCCTTACTGCGTCCAGTATGATACTGTTTGCAATATCCTCCCCTACTTCAAGGGCAAAATCCAGATGGTCGATCACATTGCCCCCTGGCAGGGGGTGTCTCATTGTCATTGCAGTTCTTACAACTTTTTTTGTTTCCAGGTCTATGAGCTGCGCTCTAAAGCCGCTGGTTCCCAGATCAAGTGCGATCCCATACATTTTTTATACTCCACTTGCAGCAGTCGTTGAAAATAAAGAAAAAAAATACCCTCTCTATCCTGTCCACATCAGGATACCGTATACTCAGAATACTGTATACCGGGTTAACTTCAAGCAGTGAAATTGCTGCGCAGCGTTTTCACTATTATTTAATTCGTTTTTAATTAAAATTTAGTCTTAAATGTATATAACATAATTCGGGGCTTGTCGTAAAGGGTCCTGATTTCAGTAAAGACATTGATTTTTGAGGGGGCTTTGATTTTTGAGGGGTGTTAATTTTCTGACCCCCCTCTTTCAAGACACATACAACATATTTCCTCGTAACTTCTGAAAAAAAGTATCTCAAAATAAAAACGTCTGAATTTTTGTAATGTTATTTCTTTTTTAAATTAGCTATAATACTCATCTCTCGCTTCAACAAGTGCCTTTATATTTTTAATCGGGGTCTTCGGGGCAATCCCGCAGCCGGGAGCGAGTATATCAATACCATCTTCCAGGCACTTCTGAGCTTCTTCTTTAATCTCTTCACAGGTCCCGTTAAGCATTACTCCTGATGAAGCAAGGTTTCCTATCAGTTTTGTTTTGCTTCCTACAAGTTTTTTTGCAGCACGCAGGTCGGTTACTTTTTCTTCTATACTGATCCCCTGAAAACCACACTCTGAAATAGGTTTGAGGATAGGGGCCGAGTTCCCACAGATATGTACGAGCTTTATTCCTTTTCCGGACCTGCAGAATTTTTCATATTCGGGCCTCATAAAAATCTCAAAGTCTCTGGGATCAAGTGTATCAGGCCCTGCTATCCCATCAACTATGCAGACAGCATCTACCCCGGCTTCGTAAAGCACTTCTGTGTATCTGGAACAGACTGCTCCTGTGACTTTAATTAATTCTTTTAATATCTCGGGCTTTCTAAGTGTCCAGGTAAGGAAATTGTACGTACCAACCAATCTTGAAGCCAGGGATGCCGGGCCTTCCATGCCGGCTATGAGGGGGACTTCTTCACCCACCTTTTCCCTCAGGATAGAGGTAACATCCTCAACAAGGGGAATCCTTCCCCTTTCTACAAAGTCTGAGGGAAGTTCCAGATTTTCCGGTTTTTCTGCAAAAGGGTTAGAGCCTGGAGAAGGCTGAATATCCTATCTACCCGGGTTAATCCTGCAGCCCAGAGCTTCAGATAGGACTGTGAGGCAGAAGGGGTAGCGAATTGCTTCAAGGCCTGCAAATGTATGAGCTGAAAGGGCAAGGCCTGCCATTTTTTCAGCGTCAAAATGAGCCTCAGGCCAGGCTGCTCCGCTCTTTTTCATGAGTTCCACGGTCCCTGTCTGGGTAACCGAAAGAGCCGGCACTTTATCCACAGTTTTTCCTTTCAGGGTATTCAGGAAACGGTCTCTCAGATCCGGATCTGCCATTTTAACCTGCCATTAAAAATCCTTTTACATTAAGCCTTATAGTTGGCTTCTTCTGAATATTAATTACAGGCTGGATCACTTTTATATTTTTCAGTTAAAATATCTGTATACAAATTATATAAATCCATCCAGAAATGCTTTTTCTGAAGACAAATAACGCCTTAAGCTATCTCTTTTGATTGTGTGGCAACAAAGCTTGTAGAAAAAATATTCAGAGAATTTCACAAAACAAAGCTTGTAGAAAAGAGATTTATGGAGTAAAAATAGATTCAGGGATTTATACCAATTTTGAAGCGGATAGAATGAAAACCTTCCAGGAAACAGAACATGAGAAAAAGAGCACTGGACTGTCGAGCAACATTGATGTTTTATTATTATCATAAATCAACAACCGGATCTATGCCCCTTTTCCTGCTCGGAGGATTCCAGCAGTTCCAGGGACATGCCGATATGTTGGAGCTTTTTTTGGAGGTTTTCAAAGGTTAAAATCCCTTTTTCGGCTCATAAAATGATTTCAGAGCCTTAAAATTACTTTTTCCTCTTTTTCCGGCTCATTGCCCTCTCCTGCCTGGAGGTTTGAGGCTGAGAACATTGGACCGTTTTTTCGTGGATGTAGACTTTACTTCTCCGAAGGCACGTTAAAATGGCAAATATGTGCTCAGGGAAGTTTTTCAGGTCTATTCACTTTTTTGGAGAGTGGATAACAATGCCTTTTGAGAGGGATGGACATTGTCATCAGCGTGATTTTTCACCTTGTAATTCAGGATTTCGTGTGAAGATCCAATTTAATTCTATTATTTCTGAATTCTACAGGGTTGACTTAATGTGTGGAGATTTTGCTGGATTTATTTTTCGACATTTGCAGAATTTATTTAATTTATACAAGTATTATTCTTAATAAAACCCGAAAGCTTCTGGAAATACATAAAGCTTCATAAAAAAGAGGACGGACAAAAATATCCGTCCTCTCAAACAGCAATTTTTACATTGCCTTTTTTGATTGGGTGATCCTTTTTTGATTGGGTGATATCAGTGGTTTTATCCCATGATCTTTTTGTAGAGTTCCGGACCGGTTTCTGCTACAGTGTAAGACTGGGCAGTGACGGTGTCGCACGGACCTCTTGGTGGGACTTCACAACCGGTTGCAATCACGTACTTGGACTGCATTCCATTCTCCTTGAGAGTGTTCAGGACGCTTTCCTGGAGGGCAATGGTGTCATTCCTGATCTTTTCGATGTTTGCGGGGCTGTTGTCCATGAATGCGATTGGGCTGACTTCTCCGCCGAACATTACATCCTTGCCATAGTTCTCAATGAGGTACTTGTGGTCCCTGGAGCCTTTGCTTACCTGCTCGGGATAGAAGGTGTAGCTGTAGTACTTGGTGTCCCATTTTTTGATGAGGTCCCAGTGAGGGGCATCTGCACAGTTGTGGACAACCATGGGCTTGTTGTACTCCTTGTAGAGCGGGGCGAAGACGTTCTGCATGGCCTTTCCTTCGGTCTTCATATATTCGTCTGCTCCGAGGATGATGTTGTTAGTCCAGAGAGTTACCAGACAGAGGTTGTCGGGCTGGGCTTCCTCGAACATCATCTTTGCCATTTCCTTGCAGTACTCGGTGGTCTGGTCAAGGGCTTTGAGGACAACGTCGGGGTTGGTCCTGAGGTCGGAGAGGACACGTGTTGCTCCCATGATCTGGGTCAGGGCTACCATCGGGCCTTCGAAAAGGGCTGTGATGGGTGCATCAATTGCCTTTGCCTTCTCGGTTGCGAGCTTGTTACCCTGGATAAGGTTGTATGCACGGGTGCCTTCCTTGATTTCAGGGACTTCCATGGTTTCGTAGTCTTCAAGGTGTCCGACTGCTGCAGGAGTGTCTTCTTCAGGAACTCTGATGGTTGCACCGAAGTCGCCTGCGACCACACAGAGGTCAGTAAGGCCGACGAAGTTGTCAATGTTGAAGTACTTGGTACCTGCAACTGCACTGGCTGCATACATTTCTGCCCTGGTGGAGTAGTCTGCGTAGGAGCAGGGTACAAACTTCCTGGAGAGACCGCAGATGAGGGGTGCGACCGGGAGCCTGTCGACCTTCTTGTCCTGGAAAGCGGAGACGAACCTTTCCTTTTTGGTCATGGTCTCGTTGAACTTGGGTACAACGGAGTCGTAATCTGCGAGGATCTTCTCTGCGGTGAGGAGCCCAACGTCGATATCTTCCCTGGTGCCCTTCTGTGCGAGGATTTCCTTGTACTTCATCTTGCTTGCTGAGACTGCGGAGTCGCTCCATAAATCAGCAGGAAGTGTGCTTACAAGGGAGGAAAGAGTCTCGACTGCGCCGCTTGCGTCCCCGGCTGTGCCATCTGCTCCGATGGATTCTGCGTAGTCCCTGGATATGGGTGCACCGCCGACCATGACGACAAGGGAGTCTCTGAGACCTTCTTCCTGAAGCTGTTCGATAACAGTTTCCATGCCGCCCATGGTGGTGGTCATCAGGGTGCTCATGGAGATTGCAACTGCCTTCTTTTCCTTTGCAGTTTCAACGAATTTATCGAGTGGGACATCGACACCGAGGTCAATTGTGTTGTAACCTGCGGCGGTGATCATTGTCTTGACGAGGTTCTTCCCGATGTCGTGCACGTCACCTTCAACAGTACCAACGACGACGTTCCGTGGAACAGTGGTTGCGTCGGTCTTTATGTAAGGGGTAAGGATTTCCATTCCTGCATACATTGCATCAGCAGCGAGCAGAAGGCTGGGTACGAAGGCTTCTCCCTTCTCGTACATGTCACTGACTACATTCATGCCCTTTGCGAGACCATCAATGATTGCTTCATATGCGTCGACTCCTTCGTCAAGAGCCTTTT
>JBFHIK010000119.1:0-7605 GCA_041596555.1 Methanosarcina sp. | reverse complement strand
TAGAGGAGTTCTATAGGTAAAAGTTTGAACGTTGATGGCGAGAATAAACAATATTTGCTCTGGGGCGGCATAGCATTGGTGCAATCCCATAGATGCCTGCGAATTTATTCGTGGGAGCCGTCACTCTGACTATTCGCCTCTCTATGGAGCGTGCATAAATCTCCTGTAAAGCACCGATTCCTTCACAAAGTTATAACAATCAGGGTTCTCTATGATGTTTTCTCTGCGTATACACGCTAAAAGACTATCCCGGTCTGGACATCGGATATTTTCGTAATTAAGAGGACAGCCATGCAGCTAATTGAGCTTGTTACGAAGCTTGCGAAGGAGAAAAAAGGAACTGAGTAATGATTATTTCCTTTCAAGAAATTCTATGAACGAATCTAAATTACGCTCTTTCATTTCAATACAAAAATCATTATTTTTGTCGATGTTTTTATACTGTTCGTACAGGGCACTTAGTTGACTATACATTGTTGAGTTTACTGATTTATACCACTGTGCATAATCCTGAATTATGTGAACCGACATCGGGCACAATAACAACGTTAAACCAAATCCTATTTCCGCATCCGGAAAAATTACAAAAGGAAAACTTCTACATGCTTTTGGTCTATTATCGTATATTCTGCATTTTGAGTTTATCAATAATGGGCACTGCTCGACAGCATTTATCGCTTTATAACAGTCTTCCAGCTCAGATTTTACTGCACTCGATTTTAAAATCTTCGCACTTTCTTTATCTACATTTTTTAAGATTTTCTCATATTCTTTTCTGTTAAAATCAATAATATGATGTTTGCAGCAACTCGCATTACACGATTCAGGACAGCTATAATGTTTGAGTATGCTTTGAGTTTTTGAGATTAACCAGTCGTATTTTTCAGAACGTTGTCTTTTATCCATAGCATTCACCCAATCGAAAGAAAAAAGAGGTGTTAAGAATAGATATCAATTGCCCTTTTTATGAGAACTTAAGATACTGATAAAAACTTAATTATCCCAAATTATTTCTCATTTCCTATTCTGGTTGTAATCCCCTATCTTTTCGCCAGTGTCCACCCTATATCTGCTAATTTCGTGAGCATGTGGGCGTGGAGGGAAATTTAGAATGGAAATTCAAAAATGTTTTTTAAAAGATAAGTGTTTTTTAAAAGATAAATGTTTTTTAAAAGATAATACATAATGAATACTGTAGTTTTATGTCATTTTTTAGATCCTTCAATTGTTTCACATGAAAGGAGGAAGCTGGAATGGTTGAATACTGTACATATGAAAAATATGTATTTAAAAAGAAGCTTGAAACTCTAAGAAATAAAAGTGGAAGGAACACCGAGTTAATTTCCCTTTATATTCCTTCTGACAAGCAGATCTCAGATGTTATAGACCATTTGAGAGAAGAACATGAGCAGGCTTTGAACATCAAGTCAAAACTTACCAGCAATAATGTACAGGGAGCACTTGATTCTTTATTGGCAAAATTAAGGAATCTTAACAAAATCCCGGAAAATGGGATAATTTATTTTACAGGCGTTGTCGATACCGGAGCTAACAGGACAGGCCTGGTAAATGAAGTTCTTACTCCTCCGGAACCTGTTGTACATTACATATATCACTGTGATTCCATTTTTTATCTTGAGCCTCTTGAGGAAATGCTCAGAGAGTGCAGTACTTATGGGCTTATACTTCTTGATTTAAGAGAAGCGACCATCGGAATGCTTGTAGGCAGGCAAACTGAAGTTATCCGGCATCTCCACTCTACTGTCCCTGGCAAACAAAAAAAGGGAGGTCAGAGTGCACATCGTTTTGAACAGCTCAGGCACATTGCTATTCATGATTTCTACAAAAGAATAGGGGATGCTGCAAGCGAGGCATTCCTTGAACTGGAGCCAGCTGAACTTAAAGGCATTCTTATAGGAGGGCATTCTCCAGCTAAAGAAGAATTCAATGAAGGTGAATTTCTACATTATGAGCTTCAGAAAAAGGTTCTCGGATTGTTTGATACAGGATATACGGATGAATCAGGTTTTTCTGAGTTAATAAATGCAACAGAGGATACGCTCCAGGGTATTGACTTAATTAAGCAAAAGAAAGATATGGAGATATTTTTTAAAGAACTCGCTACTGAGTCTGGTAAAGTATCCTATGGAGAAGACGATGTACGGGCGAATCTTGAAATAAAGGCAGTTGATGTGCTTTTACTTTCCGAAGACCTGCGGGCTGAAAGAGTAACTCTCAAATGCAGTGTTTGTGGACATGAGAATAAACGGACACGAAAATGGAAACCCGATGAAGCTGTTCCTGTGAATGGAAATTGTCCTGAATGTGGTTCTGCACTTGAAGTCACGGATGTTATTGATATCGTTGGTGAATTCTCAGAACTCGCTGATAAAGGCGATGCAAGGATTGCTTTTATATCAACAGATTTCGACGAAGGCTCTCAACTTATGATAGCTTTTGGCGGAATTGCTGCAATCCTCAGATATAGCACAGGGATGTAATTATCAACATTTATTTCATCAATTCTGAGGCACTTTATACTAATATTCTCCGTAGATTTCCCTCATTGCTACCTATTTCCATCAAGCTTTTTCAGCTTCTTCTTGTTCCAGAATTTCTTTCAATTCCTTTTCCAGCATTTTCCTCCGGATGTCCAGGTGGTCAGCTTTCAGGTTAAGGCTTTGAAGTTTCCTTGAGCGTATATCCGGCTCAATTATTTCTTCGGCTTCTCCAATTTGTTTTTTCATGGATTCTAATTCGGTTTTTACGTCTTCTTTTTTGCTTTTAATGAATTCCAGTTTTGTTTTTAAATCAGCTTTCTTATCCTCTTCAGGTACGCTGCTAATCTGAGGTTCAAATTCCTTTTCCTTCTTCTCTAAAACTTCCAGGAAATACCCTATTCTTCCCAGGATCTCAGCTTCTATCGCTTTGTCAAAGATAACTTCTTCGGGCTTCTTTTCCGGAGGCTTTTCAGGAACTTCGGATTTTACAGGCTCTTTTGGGGGGATGAAAATGCATCCTTCTTTCAGTATTCTCTGGTTCATAAAGTTGGGTGAAACGATTTCGATGTCGGCTTCATGAAGGGAGTCCAGCACAGCTTTTTTAAAATCAGAACGGGTTGTTATCAGGCTTTCCACGTTCTTTAAGAGCCCTCCTACCTTGTATGTGACTGAAAAGTCCCCAAGTTCGAGAATATGCACAAAGGGAGTTTCAAGCCCCGTTTTTTCTGCGGCAAGGAGCAGGTTCTTTTCGATTTTTTGTCGGGGGACATCATAGCCAAGAGAAACACCTGTACAGATAATGGTACCTGAAGTCCGGATTGTTTTGAGAGAGTTTGAAACCAGTTTAAGGTTAGGGATTGTCACAAGATCCCTATCGATTGACTGGACTTCCGTGTGCAGGATGTGGATGTCGGTAACTCTTCCAAAGACTGTATCACTTTCGATGTAGTCTCCAGTCCTGAAAGGTTTTATAATCCGAAGCATGATCCCGGACATTGCGTTAGCAATGAAAGTGGTGGAGGAAAGGGCAATTGTGGCTCCTGCCAGAAGTCCCAGTAGACTTAATATAGAGTCCTTGTACTGGTTTGAGATAGGGAGGGTGAATACCACAAAAATGAGGCCTATACTGAGAATGATGAACTGGATTAGCTGTTTTGTAAATTTTATGTCTTTGTGGATTATCCTTGTCCTGACTAACAGGCGATCAACTGCAAAAATAAGAAAAAAGGTTACTGCAACTGAGATAATGCTCACCAGATAGTCCTCAAAAATCTGGGATAAATAGCTCAAATTCTTTTCCCCCTCTATAATTTTCTTTAGTTTTTTATTTGCTCTGATTTCCTTTTTAATCCCAATATCTTTTTAATCCACTCTTTTTATATTTTTTCTTCGACTTATATCATCTTCATCTTTGTAACCTGCATTCATTTATCTGTTCCTGATACTTGATATTATTAACTTCAACGATTTTTATTAATTTCCAGGTATTAACTTCAAATCCTCAAACTTCAAATCCTCAGAGGCATAACGGAAGTTTCAGGTTTTGCCTCCGAATAAGGAAGTTTTTTCGTCAGGACAGTTCTGGCAGGAAATAACTTTAAAAGCTTCCGGATAAATTACTGTGGTAGGTGAACTGGATATGAAAATAGCAGTATGCGGGAAAGGAGGAAGTGGAAAAAGCACTATTTCTGCGCTCCTGGCAAAGCAGATGGCAAAAACAAAGAACGTGCTTGTGCTTGACACCGATGAGTCCAACTACGGGCTGCACGGTCAGCTCGGGCTCGCCGCCCCAAGAGACCTTATGGAGTACTTTGGGGGAAAACAGGGTTTCAAGCAAAAGCAGAAAGCTCCGAAGACCTCCCCTCTCGGCGGGCTTACTGCCCCGGGAGCTGCCGCAGGCCAGCAGAAGTCCCGCTTTTTTGAAGAGAGGTGGAGTTTTTCCGACCTGCCTTCGGAATTCGTGGAAGAAAAAGGAAAGATAAAGCTCATGGCAATCGGCAAGATCCACGAGTTCGGGGAAGGCTGCGCCTGTCCCATGGGCGTACTTACCCGGGAATTCCTGGAAAACCTCGACCTTTCAGAGGATGATATTGTAATCGTGGACACGGAAGCCGGAGTGGAACACTTTGGGCGGGGAGTTGCAAAAGACTTTGACACGATCCTTGTCGTGGTTGACCCCTCCTTCGAATCCCTCAAGTTGTCCAGAAAGTTTGAGGAACTCGGAGAACAGGCCGGAAACAGGGTTTTCTTTGTGCTGAACAAGGTAGAGGAAGATATTGAAGGAGACCTGCTGAAGGCCGTCGATTCTTTTAAAGTTGCCGCAGTAATCCCTGCAGACAGGAAGCTTTTCAAAGCGTCCCTGAAAGGCGAAGAATTTGACCTTGAACTTGAAGAGATTGAAAAGCTTGTGGAGTTTCTGGATAAGAATTGATTCATGGACCAGGCCTGTGAACCAATACATTTAATTTTACCCGTTTTAATTTTTCCGGGCAGCTTTTCTCTTTTCTGACGCTTTCACTTCCCGGGACTCAGCCTCTTAGCGAATTAGCAGCTCAGGTCCACCGTTATCCGTACCGCATCATAATTAACTATCGGTTTCTTATGCATTACAGGGCTCATTTTCTCTTCAAGTTCCAGCAGTCCGATTCCTTCCAGATATTTTATATCGTTTGAGACGTTGGACTGGCTGCGGTTCAGGAGGCGGGCAAGCTCACTGATGGACTCTGGTTTCTTTTCCCGGATCACCTGAAGCAGGCGGATGCGCTCATTTGTCAGGATTTTTGCTACATCTTCAAGGGTACGAACTATAATTCCGGGTTTTCGTTTTCCGGTTGTGTTGCCGGCTTTTATTTCCTTAAAGAGCTGATCCAGGTGATCGCCGTAAGCCTCATCGGACATGACCTTGATTTCAATGTCTTTTAATTTCATCTATGATCCCCCTGTTTTGTTCTATTAGATTGAGAATTTCTTCATAGATATGCTTCAAGGATATGAATTCGAATTCAACTGGCTGGTTGTCAAATAGGTGTTTGTGGTCCCTTCTTTTATGCCCTTTTACCACATGGGCATTGTCAACTCTTATGGCTGTTTCCCATCCTGCAGACCTATTTTGCTCCTTTATTAAGCCTCTATACTCAAAACAAAAAACTACTTTATAAGATTGGACTGATTTTCAATTCCGGAACAATTATCCGAAAGTATATTATTGATCGTGTTATTTTGGATAATACAAAAGTATTACTTAATTTGCAGACAGCAGGTTTTGTTTGCCGGGGTTATCCCTTCCGAGACTTTCGATTTATTGACTTATTGACCAAAACTGTGTTTGAAATGTTTGAGATATTTGACATATCTGGATGTTATCGGAATTATAGTTTCATTATTTAAAACGCTGGAGAAAGTAAAATGACTACGCGCGAGTACATGCTTGGTAACGTGGCAATTGCCCGGGGCCTTTTAGAAGGCGGCGTGCAGGTGGCGGCAGGCTACCCTGGGACTCCTTCTTCGGAGATCATCGATACCCTTGCGGCCCGGAAGGAAAGGGACTATCATATAGAATGGTCAGTTAACGAAAAGGTGGCAATGGAAGTGGCAGTCGGAGCCGCCTGGGCAGGAGTCAGATCTGTCGTGACAATGAAACACGTCGGGTTAAACGTTGCAGCCGACCCCTTCATGACCCTTGCGTATGCAGGGACAAAAGGCGGACTTATTGCCATCGTGGCTGATGACCCTTCCTGCCATTCTTCCCAGAACGAGCAGGATACACGGCGTTATGCCCAGTTTGCCCTTGTACCCTGTTTTGACCCCTCAACCCCTCAGGAAGCAAAGGATATGCTCCCTTATGCTTTCGAATTTTCTGAAAAATTTGAAATCCCTGTAATCTTCAGGCCCACAACCCGGATTTCACACGGTAAATCAGATATCGAGCTTGGGGAAATCCCTACCGAAAAATCGGCTCCACATTTCGAAAAACTTCTCGACCGCTGGGTTATGCTGCCCAAGAATGCTCGCACCCGCCATACCCATCTTCTTTCTATTCAGCAGCCAATGGAAGATGCTCTTGCAGAATCTCCGTGGAACTCTCTGGAACTGAAACCTGATGCAACGTTCGGGGTAATAGGTGCAGGTATTGCATCCGTTTATGCAAAAGAGGCTCTGCAGGAACTGGGGCTTGAAGCTTCTTTCCTGAAGATAGGGACCTATCCTGTCCCTAAAAAGCTTATTCTGGAACTACTTGAAACCGTAAATGCGGTTCTTATTTTCGAAGAACTTGAACCTGTTGTGGAAGAGCAGGTAAAAATGATTGCGCAGGAAGCCGGTCTTCCGGTTTCTATCATGGGGAAAACGGGCGGTTTTGTCCCGCGAGAAGGAGAACTGGACATAAGCGCCTTCCTTGAAGCCCTGAATAAAGCTTTTGATCTGGATGTCGAACCAGAAACAGGAAAAATGCCCCTTGAACTTGCCCCACGCCCACCTGGTCTCTGTGCAGGCTGCTCTCACCGGGCAACCTTCTATTCCATGAGGAAGGTCTTTGGAAAGGATGCCATCTACCCAAGCGACATCGGCTGTTACACCCTCGGGATCCAGAGTGGGACTGTTGAGACTACGCTCTGTATGGGCTCAAGCATCAGTATTGCGTCGGGACTTTACCATTCAGGAGAAAAGCGCCCTATCTGCTGTTCTATCGGGGATTCAACCTTTTTCCATACAGGCATGAATTCTCTCCTGAATGCCGTCTTTAACAAAGCCAATATTACGGTCACCATTCTCGACAACCGCATCACGGCCATGACCGGGCACCAGCCAAACCCCGGAGTTGGCTTTACGGTTACCGGAGAGCCAACTGTAGAGGTCTCGCTTGCCGAACTTTGCAGGGCGATGGGCGCCGGGTCTGTAGTTGTTGCCGACCCTTACAACCTTGAAGAGATTCAGGAAGCTTTCAAAGCCGCAAAAGACTATGAAGGCACAGCTGTGGTTATTGCGAAACAGCCCTGTGTGATCTCTGTAAAGAGAGCAGGAACCAGGCGGGTCCCATACATCGTTGATCCTGAAAAGTGCGAAGGCTGCAAGCAGTGCGTTAAGTTCGGCTGCCCGGCAATCGAAT
>JBFHIK010000118.1:0-7649 GCA_041596555.1 Methanosarcina sp. | reverse complement strand
TTTTTTCTTATTTATTTCTATTAATATATTAATTATTTTTATAATAATTAGTTATCCCGACGTGGTTTTTATATTTCTAATTTTTATAAAAACCCCACCTCATAAACATCCTTCAGTTTCTTTTGGGACAAAAAGGATATTTTTTCAGCTTCAAAAATTCTAATTATTTTATATTGTTCCTTTTCTACGTGAACGTATATTCTTGAGGGTAAAACTATCTATTTTTTTCAGAAACTATCTATTAATTCTTTTAAAAAGAAAGCCTGGTAACAATTAATTATATATAAATATGTTGGCTATTTTTCTGTATTTTTAGAACTTTAACGCCTTCTGCCCCGGGTTAAATGTAAATTTCATCTTTTTTTTCCTCTGGTGCTCATGTGTTTCTATAAATTTACACATTTTGCCGTATCCTGGTTGTTGCGGCATCGCAAAAGAGCTTTATATTTTGTTTCCTTGCTAAATATGTGATCTTCGGAGCTTCATCCTTTGCTGGTTCCCTTAAGGAACTAAAGGAAAATGTGAGGTCTATAGAATTATATGTCCCGAAGTTGGGAATTTACAATGGTTCGGTACTTGATAAAAAAGAACTTGAACTTATTTTTGATGAAATGTCAGCATACTATTTCGCAGGCACTGTTCACGCTCCCTATTTTGCAGCAGATCCTAAGTACCCTGCAGCCCTGCAGGTGGATACTGCAAAAATGGGGGATAGAGAGTTTACTCTCCTTGAAGATTCCATGTCAATTGCAAACAGGATCGGAGCTAACGTAGTGGTGCTCCATCCTGGCAGAGTTGGACTTGATAGGGAAAAATCCTTTTCTTTAATGGTAAATAACCTTAGATTTCTTGCCTCTCTGGCTGAAGACTATGGAGTTATGCTGGGGCTTGAAAATAAGGAAGGAACAGACCCTTCGAACTTTTGCTGTGAAGCAGAAGAACTTTCCCGAACCATTGAAAGTGTGAACTCCGACCAGCTTAAGGCTACTTTTGATATCGGGCACGCGAACCTCACCTGTGGGGGAGATTCTGATAAACTCAGGACGTTTGTCCGGACCCTGCAGAAGCATATTATTCACCTTCACCTGCACGACAACAGCGGGCAGTGGACTGAAAAATATGATGGAGACGAGCATATGGCGCCAGGGAAGGGGTGTGTCGATTTTTCGGTCCTCAAATTACTTTCCGACTATAAGGGAGTCTACAATCTGGAAGTCTTCTCTCTGGAGGACGTTCAGCTTGGAAAAAAAATCATTGAGAAAGCTATATATTCCTGACGCGGTTAAATTCCAAAAAAGAAATTGACGGCCGGGTTCGGTTAAGAACCTCAGCCTTTTTCAATAACTTTTTGTTACCTCAGACTTTTTTAATAACTTTTTGTTAGTAGAATTCCAGTTTTACTCCTTTCTTACCAAGAACTTTTTTAAGCTCTTCGTAAGCTGTAAAAAGCTCTTTTTTCTGCCTTCCAACGGTTTCAAGTTTTGGTTCGGCTTTGAGCCAGATATCCCTTTCTCCGCTTCCCCTTGTAACAGTTACGCAGGCAAGCATATCCCCATGGGTCAGCCTGTATACGGAATCAAGCCCCGTTGGGGTAACCCATGCCGGAGAGCTGGTTTTCAGTTTTTCCACAAGTTCGTGCCAGTTGAGAGCCCCTGAAGCCTGGAGGGTAAGCTGAAGGTGGGTACGCTCCCCTGCAACTGTCTCATCCATGTTTTTGAGGAAAGCACTGTATGAGGGGTCTGCTTCATTGATCTCCTGTGTCTCGTAGCGGGCAAGTTCTTCGGCTTCCTCTTCGAAAAATGGGGCAAGGTTAACCCTGCTTGAGGGCTTTGTCATAAGGGATACCCCGAAGAAGGCAATGGCACTCAGGCCCATTCCCACAATAACACCGTGGCTCATCAGAGCCGGGTGGATTGTTTCAAGGTAGGAAGACGCCATGGGGGGGGTCTTTATAAGGTCCAGGGCTACAAGGGTTACCTGAACTGTAAAGCCTATAAACATCCCTGCAAAAGCTCCTTCTTTCGTAGCTCTTTTCCAGTACAGACCTCCCATGAGAGGGAAGAAGTAGGAAGCACTTGCAATAAAGGTTGCAATATGAATTGCATCGATAATATTGGGGATCACAAATGAACCCGCGGTTGCAGCAAGTACAATAATGAGCACGCTGATCCTGTTTACAACCAGCATTTCCTTCATTGTAGCATCAGGTTTTATGTATCTCTGGTAAATGTCCCTTGAGATACAGGATGCTCCTGAGGTTGCAAAAGTGTCCGCACATGACATCGAAGCTGCTGCAAGCCCTATTGCGCTGAGGGCTATTATCAGGGGAGCTGAAACAAAACGCTCACTGACAAATGCAAGGAGTGCAGGTTCTGCTAGAGCCATGCCAGCAGGAAAGCCCATTCCTGTTATTTCAGGGTAAATGGCGTTAAGAGCTATTGCAATTACAGCACATGCCGCGAAAACTACAGTGATCATAAGGGACCCTATGATCATCCCGAGCCGGGCTGATTTTGCATCCCTTGCAGCCCAGACCTTCTGCCATGGGTCCTGTTCCGTGATCCAGCCAGGGACGATTGCAAACACAAAGATAAGAACCATGGGAATGCCAATTGAGAGGGGGTTCCACCACGTATCCGGTACGTTTCCGAAAAGCTCAGAACTTCCCATTGCAGGAATATTGAGACCGCCATCAATTACTGTTCCTACTGCAGCAAAAGCCATTGCTATTGTGAAGATTGCAAGGAAAGCAAACTGGATTACATCTGTCCAGACTACCGCTGAAAGACCTCCCAGGGTTACGTAAAGGGAGACTGCAATTGCAACAATAGCTGCAGCATAAAGAGGGTCCAGGCCGTAGAAGACCTGAAGCACCAGGGAGAGCCCCGTAACATCTGCTACCGCAAAAAGGATCATCACTACAGTAATAATCAGGGCAATAGGCCATCGGACTGCACTGCCATAGCGCTGTTCCAGAAGTTCGGGTTGTGTGATTGCAGGCAGGTTCTTGATTTTCCCAACAAGCATCGCGATGATAAGGAGGGCAAGGATGTTCGGGGCAACAAAAGACCATATAGAACCTATTCCCTGCATCATGTAAAGCCCGATAACCGCAAGAATTCCTCCGGCTGTCAGCCATGAGGCTGCAGCTGAAAATCCAAGAGCGGCGGGTCCTATCCTTCGTCCTGCAAGCCAGAAGTCAGTAACCGATTTTTGTTTTTTATTAAAGTACCAGCCAATAGCCACAAGTCCGGCTATGTAGACTGAAAGCAATACTAAGAAGATATTATAACCATCCATAAGGACACCTTTAAAAAGATAACAATTTATGGGAGTACATCTGTTTTATAGAAATTTCTTAAGTCTTATTCCCCATTCAGGAATATTTTGTATATAATATATTTTCGTATTATTGATCCACATATTATATATTCTTGCATTATTAAGCCATGAATAAGTAAAATTTACTTCAATTCTACTATTTATTTATTCCTTAGATGCTTTATGGACTCCTTTTTACTAATTAATACAAGTTAACTTGGTTTTCATTCTTTTAAATCTCTTGTGTTTTGGTCCCACATTCTTTATTTCTCCTTTTTTATTTATATGGGCATATTTTTATATGGAAAACGCTTTTTCAATCCTTATATCACGTTTTTTTGTCTGCCTTGACGATCTTTATTTGAAAATTCGGAACTATTGTTCAAAAGGTTTATATTTGTTATGTTCAAGACCACCTAACTATGAAAGGTAAAATCGAAGTTTTCAAGGTAATCGCTGTTTTCTTAATCCTGATTACTATATTTGCCGGTCTGGGTTGTGTTGATAACCAGTCCGAGAACGAAAGTGCCGGAACAATGGAAAACGGTTCTGGAAATCCCTCTGCAGTTTCAGGGGAAGTCCTGACGATTTTCCATGCCGGAAGCCTGGGTGTGCCCTTTGAGGAGCTTGAAGCCGAGTTCGAAGCCCAGCATCCGGGGGTTGATGTTCAGCGGGAAGCTGCAGGGAGTGCGCAGAGTGTTAGAAAAATCACCGAATTGGGAAAACAGGCTGATGTTCTTGCATCTGCGGATTATGTCCTGATTCCTTCCATGATGATGCCGGAATATGCGGACTGGTATGCGGCTTTTGCAAGAAACCAGATCGTAATCGCTTACACGAATGAAAGCATGTACAGTGACGAGATCAACGCAGATAACTGGTATGAGATCCTCAGGCGCCCAGGCGTAACTTACGGCTTTTCCAACCCTAACGACGACCCGTGCGGCTACAGGACCCAGATGGTGACCCAGCTCGCAGAGTCCTATTACACTGACAGTAAGATCTATGATGACCTGATCCTGGATAAAACCGGCATGACCGCCACAACAGAAGAAAACGGGACAGTTCTGGTCCATGTTCCAGCATCCGAATCCCTTTCCCCTGATACCAGCAAGATCATGCTCAGAAGTATGGAAGTCGAACTTTCCTCTGCTCTTGAAATGGGTGAAATCGACTATTTCTACATCTACAGGAGTGTTGCTGTTCAGCACGGTTTTAAGTTCGTGGAACTCCCGTCTGAAATTGACCTGGGGTCTATCGAATATGCTGACAATTACTCTAAGGTCCAGGTGGAAATGGCAAATGGAGAAGTGGTTACCGGGTCTCCTATCGTATACGGGGTAACAATTCCCAAAAACGCGAAAAACCCGGAGCTTGCCGCAGAATTCGTAAAACTCCTCCTCGATGAGCCCGGTCAGCAGATATTCATCGAGAACGGACAACCTCCGATTATCCCTGCCATTGCTGAAGGAAAAGACTCAATGCCTGAAGAAGTTCAGGCTCTTGTGGAATAAAGATAGACTGCTCCCTGGTCCGGAAAGCTGTTTCAAACGCCTCTTGCATAAGGTGAACATCAGAATGCACGGACACAGGGAATTACTTAAAAACAAAAACGGCAGTAAAGGGATTAGAATGAAAACTATAACCCGAAAAATCCGTAGAATTGAGCCTCTGATTTTCGTCTTTTCCCTTATACTGCTTGTTCTTTTTCTTTTTATTTTCCTGACTCTTTCAAACATGATCTTCGGGCAATTGTTGGGGGATTTTTCGGGTCTGGTAAAAGCCGCAGGAAACAGTTCAGTAATGGGCGCTATTTCCCTCTCGCTGTATGCGGGTTTTCTTGCAACCCTTCTTGCTCTCCTCCTTGGAGCCCCAACAGGTTACATTCTTGCAAGGTTCGATTTTCCCGGGAAAAGGCTGGTTGAGAGCATAATTGATGTGCCTGTTGTAGTCCCGCATACGGTTGCAGGAATTGCCCTTCTTACGGTTTTCGGGTCAAGGGGGCTTATTGGCGGGCCCCTTGAAGCCTATGTCCAGTTTCGCGATGCTCTTCCTGGAATTGTGGTTGCAATGCTTTTCGTGTCCATGCCTTATCTGGCAAATTCTGCAAGGGAAGGATTCAAAAGCGTGGACCCTAAACTTGAAAATGCCGCCCGTTCTCTGGGAGCTCCTCTCTGGAAAGCATTTTTCTTTGTAACCCTCCCGCTTTCCGCAAGGCATCTCTTAATAGGCGCCGTCATGACCTGGGCAAGGGCTATAAGTGAGTTTGGGGCAGTTGTGATTATCGCCTACTACCCTATGATAGGACCCACGCTTATCTATGACCGTTATCTCTCTTACGGGCTTTCGGCGTCCAGACCCATAGCTGTACTGCTTATTCTGGTCACACTTTCGATATTTCTTGTGATAAGAGTCATTTCCGCAGGCTGGAGTATTTATGATAGAGATTGAATCCCTTTCCCGGAAATGGAAGAATTTTGCCCTGCACGAGCTTAGCCTTAAAATAGAAGCCGGGGAATATTTTGTGATACTTGGGCCCACAGGTTCCGGAAAAACCCTGCTTCTTGAACTGATCGCGGGTTTTCATGTCCCTGATTCCGGAAGGGTTCTGATTGATGGAAAAGAAGTAACACACCTGCCTCCGGAAAAGCACAACCTTGCTTTTGTTTACCAGAATTATTCGCTTTTTCCTCACATGAACGTGAAACAGAATATCGAGTTCGGGATGAAGATGAAAAAAATAAAAGATCCAAAAAGGGTTCTGGCTGCTGCCCGAGACCTGAAAATCTCCCATCTTCTTGACAGAAACCCTCTTACGCTTTCTGGAGGGGAACAGCAGAGAGTAGCCCTTGCAAGAGCCCTTGTCACGGACCCTAAAATTCTCCTTCTTGACGAGCCCCTGAGTGCGCTTGATCCCCGTACACAGGAAAATGCCCGGGAGCTGCTTCTGGCGCTCCATAAAAAGACTAATCTGACTGTGCTGCATATTACTCATGACCAGACCGAAGCCCGAATAATGGCTGATAGAATTGCAATCGTAATGGATGGAAGGCTTGTACAGGTAGGGACTCCAGAAGATATTTTTGAATCCCCGGTTGACGGCCAGGTAGCCAGCTTTGTAGGGTTTGAGAACGTGCTGAAAGGCAGGGTTCTCTCTGCTGACCGCGGGCTTCTCAGGATCGAAACCGGGGGAGCAGTGATTGATGCCTCAGGGGATATGGAGGCAGGAGATCAGGTATATGCTTTTCTGAGGCCTGAAAACATAGCTTTAAGTAAAACTTCTACACAATCCAGCATCAGAAACTCTCTGCAGGGCAGGATTGCGGAAGTCTGGATACTTGGAGCTCTTGTGAGGGTGAAGGTTGATTGTGGGGTTTCTCTGAACGCTCTCATAACACGGCAGTCGGCAGAAGAGATGGATCTCTCTCCGGGTGTTCCGGTTTATGTCCAGTTCAAGGCAAGTTCTGTCCATGTGCTCCGTTAAAAGGGTGAAAGTCTGTGAAAGCGAAAACAAAGCTCTGGTTTACTGAAGATGGAAGAACGGTAATGGGTGCTGGCAGAGCCGAGTTGTTGAAAACAATTGATGAGGAACGATCCCTTCGGAAAGCCTGCCAGAAACTCGGAATCTCGTATAAGCATGCCTGGATGATGCTTAAAAAAATGAATGAAGCCCTTGGCGAGCCTGCGGTAGTTACTGTGCGCGGGGGGAAAGACCAGGGCACCTTCCTTACCGATCTGGGTAGAAAACTGCTTGTTGAATACGATTCAAACAAAAAACTGATTAATGAAGCCATAGAAGACGAAACTTCATGGGAAAACATAGGTTTCAAACTTTCAGCCCGAAATAAGCTTCCTGGAAGGGTACTTGAAGTCGAAAAAAGTGGGCTTGTCTCCAGGATCACTATTGAGCTGGAACCTTCAGTCCTTACCTCTGTAGTTACGGAAGAAGCAGTGGAAAAACTTGATATAAAGCCAGGGGACCGGATTTATGCGGTCATAAAATCCACTGAGGTAATGGTCGCAAAATCTGTAGGTGAAAAAGAGTCTACAAACGCCGGTTCGAAAAAGTCTGATCTCTCAGACTGAACACTTCTTTTTTAGATCCTGATCTTTTTGAATTCAAGATCTGTAATAAAAAAGGGTGAGTGCCTGTAAAAATTATATTTACAGACACATTTCTTTTTGGTTGTTCAGTTATACGGTTTTCCCATTTATAAGAAGAAGCGTAAAACCCCGAAGTCTTTAGCTTCGTGGGATATAAGCGTCAACCTAAACCGTTTATTGATTCTGAAAACTTAATTATACTTTTAAACCTATATAATGTTTAG
>JBFHIK010000117.1:0-7691 GCA_041596555.1 Methanosarcina sp. | reverse complement strand
CGAAGGCATTTACGGAAGGCATTTACGGAAGGAATTTACGGAAGGAACTTGCAGGTGGAACATGTACCTTTATATATTACCTTTATATAGTATCTTTCTGTAATATCTTTGTATAGTATCTTAATATGTCGTTGTGCTTCTTTATTATACTACTCTTTAATATAATAACACCGGGATCTCCGGTTGCAGAAGGGAGCGAGATGGCTCTAGAGATTGAAAAAATAATCAACAAACACGAATCGGCTCTGAAGAAATATAGGGGACTCTATGTTTTCGCAGACCTTCTTGCAACGTTTCTGGTTCTATACGTCCTTTTTGTGCTCTTTAACATGAGGGATATATTCCTAATGTTTAGCGCCTTTGAACCCTATACCGGTTCAAAATACAGTATTCCTGGGTCTGAAATTGTCTTTGAGACCCTGGGGCTGATTATTCTTGCCTTTACCTTCTCTCTTATATTCACAGCAGTCCGGTATCACAGGGCTAAAAAGAAAGATGCGATTTCCCTTATTGAAGAAAAATACCCTGTACTCAGGGAGAGGATGAGGACAGCCTATGATAACCGGGAGATGGATAACGTTATTGTCCGTGACCTTATAGGCGGCGTCATAATCGATTCTAAGCCTGTGAAGTCCTCTGTCTTCCTTAACAGAAAAAAGCTTGCAAAAGACCTCCTGGTAACCGTGTTTGCAGTCTCGCTTCTGGCATATGTTGCCCATACAGGATATCAGGCACCTGTTAGCCCCCTCGACCTGAATGAAGTAATAGAAACCATTCCTTTCCCGGGTTCGGATTCGGATCTTGTTTCTTTAGAGGAAGATGGCGGGACGTCGGGAGACCAGCAGAACAATGAAGGACTTTTTGGAGAACCTGCCGTTATCATAGTTGAGGGCACAGAAGTGGACTTAAAGATACCTCCGGGTGCAGGGCAGGGCTTTACGAGCCAGGAAGACGGAGAACAGAGAGACAATGAATCATTCATTCAGTCGGGTCTATACGACTCGGACCCCATTGCTTCTCAGGCTTATTATGAAAACCTTCCTGAAGGATACAGGAGTGTTATCCAGAGTTACTTTGAACAACTTGCAGAAGAATGATATGAAAAATGACCTTAAGTTAGATTTTAGACTTACATGTATTCAGTTTAATCGAAAGTTATTGGAAAGCAGTTTTTGAATAACAGGCTGTATTTGGAGTAACAGGCTGTTTTTGAATGGCCTTCTGTTGCAGGAAAGGATAAAGTTAAGCAGGGACGGGCATCGGGACCCGCGAAAAACAGCAATTTAAAGGGTGAAGCAGATATGAGTGAGAATAATATCGATTCAGGGCAGGCCGGCACGACCTACCAGAACGCAGGCAGGATTTTTAAAAATTTCTTTGAAGAAATAGGGACTGTCATAGTGGGTCAGGACAGGGTAGTGGAACAGATTATAATCTCAATTCTCTGTGAAGGGCATGCCCTTGTGGAAAGCAATCCCGGGCTTGGAAAAACCCTGATGATCTCCACGATCGCAAAGGCAATGAACCTGAAGTTCAGCAGAATTCAGTGTACCCCTGACCTGATGCCTTCCGATATCACAGGGACCAATATGATTGAGGAGAAAGATAATAAAAAAGACTTCAGGTTTGAACCCGGACCTGTCTTTGCAAACATCGTACTTGCAGATGAGATTAACCGTGCTTCCCCGAAAACCCAGTCAGCACTGCTCGAAGCCATGCAGGAAAAACAGGTAACAGTCGGAAACGATACCTTTCTTCTTGACCGCCCATTCTTTATCCTTGCCACCCAGAACCCCATAGAAATGGAGGGCACATACCCCCTTCCTGAAGCCCAGTTGGACCGCTTCCTCTTAAAGATCCTTGTAGGCTATCCCTCCTTTGAAGAGGAAATGGAGATCATAAACCGTTATACGAAATCCGAAGTCCCGAAGATCACCAGGGGCCTGGACAAGTCCACACTTCTCGATTTACAGAACCTTACCCGGCAGGTCCCTATCTCCGAAGAACTCAAGCAGCGCGTTCTTTCTATTGTGTCAATGACCCGCAAAGACAAAGAGCACATCGAGTATGGGGCTTCCCCCCGCGCATCCATTGGCATGATCCTTGCAGCAAAGGCAAGAGCCCTGATACAGGGCAGAAACTTCGTGGGCAAAGAGGACATTGATTACATGGCTTACCCGGTTCTCCGCCACAGGCTGATCCTTACCTTCGAAGCCGAAAGAAGCGGAATGACCCCTGATGAAGCCATTGAGGAAATTCTCAAGAAGGTTAAATGAAACTTAAATGAAACTTAAATGAAACTTAAATGAAACTTAAATGAAACTTAAATGAAACTTAAATGAAACAGTTAAGCCAATCAGATAATAAACTCTGACGGGCCTGTGATTGAGCAGGTTCTGAGACTCGAATTGTATAAAATGTAAAACAAAGTTAAAACCCCCATGGTTTTTTCCAGGTCCGGGCAGAACCGGACTTTTAGGTTGACGATCAAGAATGACTCGTACAAAACAAAAAATCGAAACGGATTTTTTCAGGCAGCTTGACCGCTTTACCTTTTCGGTCCGGAAGAGGATATCTACTGTCTATGCCGGAAATCGTCCATCAACCCGAAGCGGACACGGAATCGATACTATCGGGTTCAGGGAGTATGACTCAAGCGACGCTTTGAAAGCTATAGACTGGAAGGCTTATGCGAGGACTGAAAAGCTTTATGTTCGGCAGTTTGAGGAAGAAAAAACCCTTACAACTCATATCCTTCTGGATGCCAGCAAAAGCATGGACTACCCTGAAAAGGGGACCTCGAAGTTCGAGTATTCTGCCATGCTTGCTGCAGGTTTTGCTTATATGGTAACCAAATATAATGACAGGTTTGCCATATCCACTTTTACGGACGAAATTTATATCAATAAACCCCGCAGGGGCAGGAAGAACCTTATGCGGGCAATCGACCGGCTTAGCGAACTTGAACTGTCTGGCGGGACTTCTATTAGTGAAGCTGTTATGAAGTACAGCCGGGAGATCAAGTCCAGATCCCTTGTAATCCTGATTTCGGACTTCATGCAGGACCCGGAGGCAATAGATACAGCTCTGTACCGGCTCTCCGACCACGACCTTATAGTTATACAGGTGCTCGATCCCACAGAAAAAGAACTCCCCCTTCAGGGAAACAGCAAGCTTGTAGACCTTGAAACAGGTGAAGATATAAGGACATATATAAGTGAAAAGTTCAAGGAACGCTATACCCAGAAACTGGACGACCACACTGCAAGGATTAAAAAAACCTGCATGAAGGTCGGAGCCGAGTTCTATACCTTTACAACCGACACTCCTATCTTTTATGCTTTCCACCATACGATCAGGAGAAGGAGACGCTAAAAAATGCCGTTTCAAACCCCCCTTGCTCTTGCTGCTCTCCTGAGCGTCATCCCACTTATAATCATTTACATGCTCCGTCCAAAACCGGCGGTGCTTTCTATTCCTTCTTTAATGTTTGTTCTCAAGCTTGAAAGGGAACGAAAAAAGGTTTATGCCTCACTCACGAAAATCGTGCGGGATCCACTTTTCCTGATTCAACTCCTTATGCTGATCCTTCTTTCCATTGGGGCTGCGGGCTATTATTACACCTCAAATGAGCCCCTTAGCGGAGAGCATACCGTGATTATCCTTGATACTTCGGCAAGCATGCAGGTTGAGTCTCGTTTTGAAGATGCGGTTGAAATTGCCGACGGCTATGTGAGCAAGAAAAACAGCATAATCCTTGCTTCCAGTACTCCCCTGCTGGCTCTTGAAGGCGGAAGCGCATCTGCTGCCGGGGAAATATTCAATAAGGTTAAGCCCGGAGCCGGCACTGCTGACCTGTCTGCAGCCATTACTACAGGTATGCGCCTCCTCTCAAACGAAGGGGGAAGAGTAATTGTTATCTCAGACTTTACAAACTGGGACGGAGATGACCCTGTAGCTTCCAAGAACCTGGCTGAATCCTACGGGATTGGAGTTAATTTCGTAAAAGTGGGAAAACCTGCAGACAACATAGGAATCATTAATGGCTGGATTGAAGCAGGGGCTGGAGAATACGGCTACACAGGTGTGGTCAAAAACTACAAAGGTGAAAGCCAGACTGTAAAAATAGAGGCAGGAAGAGGAACTTCGGGAAATGCTTCAAAGTCTTTTACCCTGGATGTTCCTGCAGGCGGCACAAACCAGTTCACACTTGCAAACCTGGGGCCTGGAATTACTACAATCAGTCTCAATGTTAAAGATGACCTGTCTGTTGACGACAAGGCTTACATCTCCATTCCGGATACCTCCGGACAGCAGATCCTCTACGTCACGGATAATGGAAAGCTGCCTTCAAAAACAGCACTTTCCCTCCTTCCCAATAGCGACCTGAAAATCCAGACATCTGTGCCTCCTTCCCTTGATAATTACTCTCTTGTAGTGCTTGCTCAGAAAGAAACCCCGATTGCCAACGGTTCGGTGGACAGGATCGAAAATTACGTGCGGAATGGAGGAAATGTGGTTTTCATTGCAAGCGAAGCCCTTTCCCCTGAGAAAACCGAGGTTAGCCTTGTTAAGCTCCTGCCTGTAAAACCTATCGGAGTTGAAGAAGCCGAAAACGGGCTCGAGGTTGAAGAAACTCTTCAGAACAGCATTACAAAGGACATACAAACCGAAGAGATCTCGGTCCGCAAATACATGAACGCAACTGAAAGGACAGGTTCTACAACCCTCGTAGCCACGGAAAATGGCATTCCTGTGCTGAGTTACTGGCAGGTAGGTAAAGGAACCATCTTTTACATGGGGCTTTCCGACGAGCTCGGGGACGGAGCCTGGAACAATTTCCATAACCTGCCTGAGTATCCGGTGTTCTGGATTAAGCTGGTTGAATGGCTCGGTGGCATAGGGGAAATTTCAGAATACAACCTTGAAACCGGCACCTTGACCTCCCTTTCAAAGACCGAGGAAATCCGCACGCCTTCAAAGACCCTTACAGCAAACCGTTTGCTCTTTGACGAAGTGGGGATATACGAGATTTCGGACAAGAATATTGCAGTCAACCTCTATGATGACCGGGAATCAAATACTACAGTAGACGCCTCGGAACTTATCAGCCGGGCAGTTGCAGAAGATGAGGCCAGTCTTGTCCGGGCTGACACCTATACTGCAAAAAACGATATCACCAATTATCTTATAGGAGTCCTGTTCCTGCTTCTGCTGCTTGAAATTCTTATCGTCCGCGGGAGGGGTGAACTGTGAACGTAGCCCTTGAGAGCCCTGAGATGCTTCTCCTCATTATTCCCGTGATTGTTGCGGGGTTCTATCTCCTGCGGAAAACAAAAACAAAGCTTGTGGAATGGAGAATGCTTGTTGCCCTTCTCCTTGTCCTCGCCCTGGCTGCCCCCTATACAACGGTTACCCAGACTATCAGTGAAGAAGACCCTTCACTCGTGCTTGTTCAGGACCAGACAGCAAGTATGGGCATTTTCCCTGAAGAAACAGGTACCGACCTGTATCAGGCCCTCACAGCGGACACCCCGACAGCCCTTGTGCAGCTAACCGGGGAAAAGACCTCTCTTGGGGATGCTGTTGTCCAGTACTCCGGGCTTGGCAACCAGATTGTGCTTGTTACCGATGGAAACAGCAATTCAGGAAAGGACTTTTCTGACGCTCTGAAATTTGCAAAAGATGCAGATACCCCGGTCTATCTTGTCCAGCCCGAGCTTGAGACAAATGACCTCAGCGTCGAGGTGCTTGGGGACAAAACAGTGGTTGTGAATAACCAGAACGAGTTTGAGATCGTTGTCCGCCAGGCTTCGGAACAGAGTGTCAGCTATTTCCTTGAAATCTTTGTGGACGGGAAGCTTTCCCAGAGCAGAGAGTTCACGCAGGATACCCGGGATAATACCATTCCTATAAATCAGGCTTTTACAACCCTCGGTGCCCACAATATGAGTGTAAGAATCACTCCGTCCGGAGAAGATTTAAACGCAGTTAATAACGAGTTCTACAAATCCCTTTATGTAATTCCCAAACCTAAACTCACGCTCGTTACCGGGGAGACCAGCACTCCTCTTTCCAGTGTCCTGAGCAGCCTTTACGACGTTTCGGTTGTAAATGGTTATCCAGGAGCAGGGAATATTACAGACAGTAAGGTCCTGGTACTTGACAACCAGTTCATAGACACTTTTTCCGAGGCTGAGATAAAGGAAATTAAAAATTATGTCAGCAACGGAGGCGGGCTTATTGTCGTGGGAGGAAATCGGGCTTATAATTATGGGAACTACCTAAATTCTTCCCTTGAGGAAGTCCTGCCTGTAATTTCAAAACCTTCCGAGTTTAAAGGAGGGAGAAACCTGGTCCTGCTTCTTGATGTCTCTCCAAGTACAACTGCTCATGGTACTCAGGGCGATATCCTGTCAAATGCCATTAAGATTCTCGAGAATGACAACATGAAAGATGCAAATGTTGGCGTCATAGCATTCGGTAACGCGGCATATGATGTTTCTAACGGGTTTGTGTTCATGGGGCTTCCGCAGAATCTTGCCGTTCTGGAAGAGAAGATCAGGACATTGACCCCTACTAACCAGACTGAGACCTCTCTTGACCAGGGGCTTGGCATAACAAAACAGATGATTGAAGGCAAGGACGGAGAGCTTGATGTTATTATAATCTCTGACGGAGGAATTGAGGACTCTTATGACCAGAGCCTTCAGACTGCACAAACGCTGAAGGATATGGGTGTAAACATGTACTTTATTCACATCCGTTCTTCTGCTCCCTCTCAGATCGACAAGACCAGAACCTTCTATGCTGAGAAGCTAATGCAGGAGCTGGGGATTGAAGATAACTATGAGCCTCTCGATATGGGTGAGAGAACGAATATCGTGTTTGAAGATCTTGTTACGACTCCCGGAGAAGAAGAAGAGGAAAGCGAGGACCCCGGTATCTATCCGCTTCTTGAGTACTCTCCGGACCACTTCATTACGAAGAACGTGAACCTTACTACCGCCAGTATCACAGGATATAACCAGGTTACGCCAAAAGCAGGGGCAGAACGCCTGGTCATTACGGCTACAGGGCAGCCAGTGCTCACTACATGGCGTTTCGGGCTCGGGCGTGTTGCAGCCTTTACCACGGATAATGGCGGAAGCGAAGCTACTCGCTGGGCGTCTGCTCTTTACAACGGGACAAACAGCAAACTCATCTCAGGCATGGCCAACTGGGCAATTGGAAACCCTCAGGCAGAAGAAGGAGCTGTTGTTGAAGCTCTGGATACCTGGCTTGGCACCCCTTCCGACCTCACCCTGATAATGTACGATGAAGGAGTCCCGCAGCTTAAACTGGACGGAGCCTCGCTTGACCTTGCCCTTACAGGCAGGAATACCTATGAAGCAAGTGTAAACCCGGACAAAATCGGGATTCACGACATTTCTGGCTATCCGCTTGCGGTAAACTATCCGCTTGAGTACCTTGAAGTAGGGCTCAATAATGATATTGAGTCTCTTATCCTTGCAACCGGAGGGAAGATTTATACTGAAAAGGAGGCAAGAGCCCTTCTCCTGAAGGACGCGAGGCAGAATTCCGAAAGGGAGTCAAATGATCCTGTGAGCCTGAAAGTGTATGTGCTTCTTGCAGCCCTTGTCCTTTATCTTGGAGAAATCCTTGTCAGGCGCATAAGGGAGATGCGAAGG
>JBFHIK010000116.1:0-7710 GCA_041596555.1 Methanosarcina sp. | reverse complement strand
GGTCATTGCCAGTAACATAATAATTATGAATGCGCAGACTTTTTTCATTCAAAAACCACTTCAGATTGAAGTACAATGATATGTCGGAACATACATAACGGTGAATAAAGTTTTTTATAATAATATTCTATGCAAATATTATATAAAAGTAGTATGAGGTTCAGGCTGCTTCACAGTCCCGAATTCTCAAAAAACGAAATGAAGACGTTTTCCTCTATATTTAAACTTCTAATATTCTATTTCTATATTTCTCGAGTTCCTCATCTCCTTTTTCTTTTGAAAGGCTGCTCGCCTCGTAGATGATATGGGACGGCAGCACCTTCATCCCCATGTACTCAAAGACGCAGTGGGTGAAGGATTCAAGGTGCCTGTTAAGGTCCGTGTTCCCCTCCATCGGAGTACCATTCCTGCGAAGCCCCTGTAGTGGTGGCAATCATTGCAGCTTTTCCTTTCAGGAGCCCGGTTTCGTAGGCGCTGTTTGTGATAGGGTTGAATCCAAAGCCCGGAGCCAGGACTCTGTCTATCCAGCCTTTCATTATCGCAGGCATGGATGTGAAGTAAATGGGGAACTGGAAAATCAAAAGGTCTGCCCACTTTACTTTTTCCATCTCCTCTTTTATGTCAGGCGCAAAAGCTCCGGTTTTCGAGGCATGGATTGCTTCAAGGAAAGGCTTGAAAACATCCGGCTTTTTTCGTTCTGTGAAATCCCCTGCATTGAGCACGGGATTGAAGTTCATTGCGTAAAGGTCGGAAAGCTTCACTTCGTGCCCTTTTTCTTTCAGGGCAGCGAGAGCTGTGTCTTTCAGGGCGGCATTGAAGGATGTTGGCTCAGGGTGTGCATAAACATAAAGAATTTTCATTTTATTCCCCCTTATTCTATTCATGAAATTCATTTCCTCTATTATATAAGTAAGGCTGCCTCTTTCTTTGAGGCAAAAAAAGTTGTTTTCCGGCATGTGGTGATATTATTATATTCTGAATTCCCTTCGGGCTGAAGCTTTTGTTTTTATCTTCTGTATGCAGGCGGGCTCAAGGAGCTCAAGGGGCCCAGGGGACTCAAGGAACGCGAAAAAGAGGCCCTGAAAAACCGTTTACAGTGTTTAGATTACGTAAATCAGTTTTTCAAGGAGTGTTATAAATTATACCTTCAACTAAATATTACACATTAGCCAGGAGTAAGAGTTACGCATTGAGTTTTTTCAAAAGCCATGCCATATTCTGTCCCAGAACCTGCATGGTCCGGATGCCCTCTTCGTCTTTTTCAATATCCCCTTCAGCAAGCCCTATCCCTATGTTCCAGTAATTGGATCCTGGAATTATCATCTGGGAAATCGTGAAGAAGTGGTTGATCGAATCGAAGGCATGTATCGCTCCAGCTCTCCTGACTGCCACCACAGCTGCCCCCACTTTATACCTGAAAAGCTCTCCGTTGGCTTTGGCGACAGCGCCTGCCCTGTCAATAAGGGCTTTAAGCTCGGGTGTCAGGTCTGCAAAATAGGTAGGAGATGCCAGGATTATGCCGTCGGCTTCAGCCATTTTTGCGATGCAGTCGTTGACGATGTCCTTGTCAATTACACACTTTCGGTCTTTGTTTTCAATGCATTTTGTACAGGCTGTGCAGCCGTGGATACTTTTTCCCCCAACCTGCACCATTTCGGTTTCAATCCCTTCCTTTTCAAGCTCTTCAAGGACGTGTTTTATGAGAGAGGCTGTATTGCCTTCCTTCCGTGGGCTTCCGTTAAATGCTACGACTTTCATTATTTATATCCCCCAATTACTCATTACTTATTATTCATTAATGAATTAAATAAATCACAGCTTTTTTTTGTATACGTCAATTTCAGTTTCTTTCTCAAGACATTCTGAAAGCAAAGGAAATATTTCTTTAAAATGATTGGAGTTTAAGTGTTCGTCCAGGCTGCTTTCATCTTTCCACTCTTCTAACATAGTCAGGATTTTTGAATTCTCTAATTCCTGATACACTCCATATTCTATGCAGCCTTCTTCTTTTAATGATTCTTCAACAAGGTTTTTACACAAATCCATGAATTCTTGAATTTTTTCAGGTTTGACCTGGTTTTTTGCAACAACTCTTATAGTCAATAAAATCACCAGATAGTGTAGATTCTTGATTCTGACAATATTAAGGCATCAATCACAGAATCATTTTTTCTTCTGACCGTACCTGTTGTGGTAAATTTTTTCTTCCCTGTACCGGTCCTGAGGTCCGGGCTGCTGGGCAGGGTAGCCGATAGGCACAAGCCCAAGAGGAAATACGTGGTCAGGCAACCCAAAAGCTTTCCGGAAACCCTGAACTTTATCTGTCATGGGAAAAATCCCTGTCCAGACCGCCCCAAGCCCGAAATCATGAGCTGCGAGCAGGAGGTTCTGAATGGCTGCCGAGCAGTCCTGTACCCAGTGTCCGGGGGCTTTTTCCTGAGTCGTATCCCCGCAGACCAGGATTGCAAGAGGTGCTTCCCTGCACATGCCTGCATAGGGGCTGTATGTTGGGATTTCATCCAGGAGTTTCCTGTCATCGATAACGATAAAGACCCAGGGCTGGGCATTAACCGCAGACGGGGCACTCATTGCAGCCCTGAGCAGTTCGGTAACAAGTTCCCTCGGAACTGGCCGGTCGGTGTATTTTCGAATACTTCTGCGAGTGTGGATTGCTTCAAGAGTTTCCATGTTAAGATTCCTCCTGTTCATTCCTGAGAGGTCCGGGCGAGAAAATGCTTCTGCAGTTTCCCATCCCCCTGTTTTTCTGTCTTTGCCTGTTTATTGAATTCAGCTAATTACAGATTTTTTCCTCCATATACAGATTTTTTCCTCCATAAGACCTGACATGCTTCCAGGCTTTATGATGGTTGGGGAAAAGATCCTTATCTACATATATTGCATCATTGTCTCTTTTATATAGCGCTCATCGTTTCCTACCGGGCAGACCTTGATACATATCCTGCACGGTGAAATGTAACGCTTGTTTAATTCAGCACTATAAGAGGAACAGGCTTTCCTGTCTGTCAGTCCGCTGGGGTAATCTTCCTTATTCAGAGCATTTGCCGGGCACATTTTTACACAACGCATACATCGGGTGCAAAGCTGAGTCTCCAGCATTGGATCTGGAGGAGGTTCAGCCGTGGACCGAATTGAACCGAAGCGGATCCTGGGGCCGTATTCCGGCGTAAGGATCGTATTATTCACTCCAAAGGTCCCCAGACCAGCGAGCAAAGCGGCATGCCTGTGAGACAAAAATGCGATGGGATTTTCCAGGAGTACCTGAATGTTCCCGTACCCGTCTCTCGGTACAAAAACAGATGGTTATCCTTTATCGGTCAGGAAATTGGCAAGCCGATATGTGTATCGATCCAGCAAGAGATTTACCTGACGAAAGCAGGTTTATGTTACATATATTTTGAATCTGCTATTGATATACTCTATGAGTTTTCTCCCTGATATCTCGATGGTGGCTGCCGATGAACGGATATAGAATTCCTCTTTGCCGTCATCTTTCAGGAACACGGGTTTGTCACTCGGTTTGCAGTCTACCTTAAGGACGAACATGTCCTTAACTTTTACCAGTTCTGCTTTAATATATGGCAGGAACTCATTGCCAATATCACGCCCGAACATATTTGTGAAATGCTGGTTGAATTTATCGTTGTTCTGGAAGTTGTCGGCCTCAATTCCCAGAACGGTTCCGTCATCTGAAATGCCTACTAGCAGGCATCCGCCATCGGAATTGAGATATGCTACCATAGTTTTCATGACTGCGTGTTCGATTCGTTTATCGGGCTTTGATGTGTACAGGTTGGTCCTGAGTGTGGACTTGAATTCAAGTTTCTTTCCCTCTCCATTATCTATCAATCTCAGAATATCCTCAGAGGGATCGGTTTGCTCATTGTATTTTTTAAAGAGGCGTGGGTTTTTTTCAAAGAATCCTGTAACGAGTCGATCCAGAAGGTTTCCATTGTGGTATCGAATATACACAAATCCAGATAACGCTACCAGTAATGTTATTATGAGGTCAATAAACAGGTTAGAGACCAAATCCGGAGCTGTAGACAGTATTTCGTACCTTTCCACGTAAAATCCGATAAGATGCCCAAGAGCAAAGACGGATATTTCCATAATTGTTGCTATTGTGAACGAAAGGCAAAACGAAAAAAAGGCAACTATTGCAGGGGTCAGGCCTGTATGTGTTCTCTTCTCCCAGAACAGGAGGTATACCAGTGAAAAACCGATCGCTCCTATTACGACTGTGGAAAGAGCGTTTAAAATGATATCGCACCACCAGTAGCTTTTAACCAGCGGACCCGTTTCGGAAAATACAGACAGGTAGATGAAAATCAATATCAATATCTCAAACAGTGAGGGGAAACTTAAATCCCATTTCTTTTCGATAATTGTTGGTAAGAACGTCAATATCAGGGCGAACAGGGATAATGCAAAGTTGAACCAGTCGTCCTTCAATATGGCACCCACTACTGCAACTACCAGCAGTGCTCTAAAGATTATAAAGAAGTATACCCTGATTTTTTGTATATTCTGCATTTTGCATTACCATGTGGTTGGGATTTTAAATATTAATTGATATTTCGGCTCTGTAAAAAAATTACTTCTTTTTTATATGAAGAAGCGTAAAACGGACACAGTTCCAAAATCTAGTGATTTTTGATTTTTATGGTTATCACTAGATTTTGGCATTGTGTCGGAAATGGAGCAACTATTATATTTTTCCTGCGATTGAAAACCCCACAAATTTGAAGAGGATATAATATTTTGCTCATTAACACTTCCAGAGTTTCTGACAAGTGAAAAGAGGGCGCGAACATACCCCGTTGTTTGTAGCGGGGTGAGTCAGCGCAACTATGCTTTTTTTCTTTAATGTCTGCTTACTTAAACAGGTTTAAGCCTGCAGTTTTCGCTTTCTCCATAAGTCCGGAATCGTCCTTTACCTCTCCGGGGGCGTGGTATCCAACACCCACGAGGGTATCCTTTACTTCCATGCCCATGAAGTTTGAGATCTGCCCTGCGAACTCCTCATAGACACCTTTGAAAGCGGCAGCATCAGGGGCTCCCTGGGTTCCTACAATCACAGCCTTTTTCCCTGCAGGGACGCGAGAGGAAAAGTCTGCGTTTATGAGGGAATAGCAGCGGTCAATGAAAAGCCTCATCTGGCCTGTAAACTGGCCGAAGTAAATCGGGGAGCCGAATACAACGCCGTCAGCTGCTGCAAGCTCTTCGAAAACTTCCGCAAGGTCGTCTTCAAGCTTGCATTTGTCGTGGGCTTTGCAGTAGTTGCAGCCCTGGCAGCCTTTGTAGTCCATCTCATTGAGGAAGAAGTTCCGGGTCTCAGCTCCAGCTTCTGCTGCGCCTTCAAGGACCTGCTGGACAAGGATATTCGTGTTTCCGTTCTTTCGGGGACTTCCAACAATACCTATAACTTTCATTTTGACACCTTTTATCTATTTTATCTGTTAATTTGAGCCTTTTTTAACAAAATAGAGTCTCTTCTGGCAATAATGTGCATTTGCCAATATTTAATCTACAATAACTATACTTATATACTATATATGCAATCCGGACACTTAGTAACAAAAAAGATAGTATGAAAGCTTATGGTAAACGAGGCAAAAAATAATAAACACTATAATTGCCCTGTTGAAGCGACTCTGGACGTAATAGGCGGCAAATGGAAACCCCTCATCCTCTGGCAATTGCGAGCAGAGAAACTGCGATTTTCAGGGCTTCGGCAAAGCATGCAGGGGATTTCTCCTAAAATGCTCACAAAACAGCTCAGGGAACTCGAAGCAGATGGGCTTGTCCTCAGGGAAGTTTATCCTGAAATCCTGCCCAGGGTTGAATACTCCCTGACCAAATTTGGAAAAACCGTACTTCCGGTTCTGGATGCGCTCTGTGAATGGGGAAATGGGTACCTCGGCAGGGAATGCGTTCTTGATTAAAATGAGGGTGTAAAAACCGCAGACTGTATTTCGCAGTAACTGTTCTTTCAGTAGCGGTCAATTCCCTGAAGCAGGTCAATTCCCTGCAACCGGGTCAATTCCCTGCAACCGGGTCAATTCCCTGAAGCAGGTCAATTCCCTGCAACCGGGTCAATTCCCTGAAGCAGGTCAATTCCCTGCAACCGGGTCAATAATCACCGGGTCAATTATCACATTATCTCCTTTTTCAGCAAGCAGTTTGAACTCCCGGATAACCATGAACAGGGTTACTGCAAAAGCCAGTGTATCTGCAAGCGGGAAGGCTGCCCAGACCCCAAAGAGTTCCAGATATTTTGGGAGTATAAGCACCAGAGGGATCAGGAAAAGCACCTGCCTGCACATGGATAAAAACAGGGAAGGTCTTGCTTTGCCGAGCGCCTGGTAAAGAGCTCCTCCAACAACCTGAAAACCCACAAGGGGAGTTGCCAGCACCACAATTCTTACGGCGTATTTTCCTTCTACTATCAGCTGGTGGTCTCCGCTGAAAATCCCAAAAAGCTGCTCTGGAAACAGGTAGAGTAACAGAAAACCTGCAATGGACATGCCTGTGGTGATAATGATGGCAAGCTTTACCGATTCCCTTACACGCTCAAAGTTTTTTGCTCCGTAATTGAAGCCTACAATCGGCTGAAGGCCCTGGATAATTCCGAACATGGGCATGAAGGTAAACATCAGGAGCCTGTTAATGATTCCGAAAACAGCAATTGCTATGTCTCCTCCGTAGAAGGCAAGGAGGTTGTTCAGGATTATCACCATGAAGCTGCTTGAAACGTTTCGTGCGAAAGGGGATACCCCTATTTCCAGGACTTCTTTTATGATTTTGCTTTCCGGCTTAAGGTCAGCAGGGTGGAACATGAGTGTGCTTTTCCCGCTCAGGAAGTAGTGGGCAATGTAAAGCACTCCTATTGCCTGAGCCAGAACCGTTGCGATGGCAGCTCCCCTAATTCCCATCCCAAAGCCAAAAATAAAGAGGGGGTCAAGTATTATGTTGAGGCCCCCGGACATCATCATGGAGTTCATGGCAACTTTTGCATTCCCTTCGGCACGAGCAACAGCATTTGTTACCATTGCAAGCGAAAACAGGACCGTGCCGGAAAGGATTACTCCCAGGTATTCAAGGGCATAAGGGAGAATAGTGTCAGTAGCCCCGAACATTTTCAGGAGCGGTACGATATAGAGAAGCCCTGCTCCTGTTATCAGTAAGCTCGAAAAAAGGGAAAGGAAGATCAGGTTTGCAAAAATTTTGTCGGCTTTTTTCTGCTCTCTTTCTCCAAGGCGGCGAGATATGATGGATGCGCCCCCGATGCCGATAGCAAGGCTTACAGCCATTCCGATCATCTGGATCGGGAATGCAACTGCAATTCCTCCGATTGCCTGGATGCTCTCGGCTCCATAGGCCCTGCCTACGAATACCGTGTCCACAAGGTTGTAGAATGCCTGCACCAGCATTCCTATGGTTGCGGGTAATGACAGTTTAAAAAGAAGTTTTCCTATTTTTTCGTCTGCCAGCATCCGGCTTCTTTCATCCATTTTTGAATTCCTCAGAATTGTTCCCACATTTTATTTCTAATTGCTTTTATATTAGAGTATGAAACTTACAAGAACAGTTAATTGAATATAGTCTTATCGGCGTTATGGTTTTATGAAATCGGAAGAGAAGGCCGGAAAAATTTATCTGGCTATCTTTCGTCTGTCTTTCGTCTGC
>JBFHIK010000115.1:0-7732 GCA_041596555.1 Methanosarcina sp. | reverse complement strand
GTGCAGAAAGTCCTCAAGAACCCCTACAAAGGGTCGAATCTATTTTCTCGATGAATTGCATATCTTAATTTTCAATCTCGTTTTCAAGCTCTTATGAACTCAATATACCCCACTCTGTCAATCGCTTCTTAATATCCCTCATTTCGTAATCGGTGAAAGAAAGACCTTGATAATGCATTAGAGATGTTTTTGGATCGTGACCCTGTCTGCTGTATATGCTATATTCAGGAATTTCACATTTCAACATCCAGGACTCAATTGTTTTTCTTGGATTTTTATTCCCGACTTTCGGGCTGATCTCTGCTTTTTGCGACCATCTGGACAAGTCTCTGTTCCAGGAACTTCTTTCGGGTGGTCTTTTACCATCTAAGAATTGTTTGAAAATATAATGAAATGTTGAAGGCACTTCGATGATGAAACGCTTACAGAATTGTTTAAAGGCAAAGATTTACGATGTTATCGCTCAATGCGTATATTTTTTTGAATTTTTGGAGCTGATTTTCTTCAAGGTCGGAATGCTGTTATATGAAATAATCTTTCCAGCATATCTGTTAGAAGCCCAGGACAGGGTTTTCTTTAGGCTTGAAGTCTTTGTACATTAGATTCTTCGATTACCAGCATGATTCTCAAATCCAACATATGCCAGAGTCAAATTATAACCTTTTTTATTATAACTTTCTTTTCTATGTAAAACAGAGATTTATATATAGAATGAGAAGTATTTAATCTTTATAATCTTTGTTACCTATAAAAAAAACATTATTTGATATATTCTTAAAGTGGGAATTCTAGCAAAGATTGATTTTAAATCTATTTTGGGGGGGAGGAGTCAATATTCAGAGAAGAAGCAGGACTGATATCGCAGTAGCTATTTTAAAAACAGCAAATAATGGGGCAAAGAAAACCCATATCGTTTATGAGGTAAATCTTAACTTTAATATTGCTCAGAAATACCTGGAAATGTTAAAAGAGAAAGAGCTTATCAAGCACGAAAACGGTGTTTTCATCACGACTGATAAAGGAAAGATTTTCCAGGATATAGCTAAGGAAATCGAGTTTTAAACTGCTTTCCATTTGCTTTTTTTAATTTTTTTACATTTTTTCCTTTTATAGTTTACTGGTTTTAGGTCATTTTACTGGTTTGGCATGAAAGTACCCAGATACTTTCATTTTTTCTGCCTGTAATTCGGGAATTTCATGTGCGTTTTAAATAATTTTACTGGTTTTAGATAATTTTACTGGTTTTAGGTCATTTTACTGGTTTTAGGTCATGAGAGGCATTGACCAGATCTTAAAAAGCGTACATTCTCTGTGCCTGGAAAAAATGTAGGGAGATTCGTGTGCTTACCTCTATCAAACCTTTCGTTATCCCTCTCTTTTTATGCTCTTTCTCTTTTAGATATCAGGTTTAAGGCTATCACGAAGCTGGAAATGAATATTATAGCGATTACTGCCGTATTTAATGGACTGTTTATAAACGAACTGACAAAAGGACCGGTAATAGAATAAGTCGAGGTATGCAGTCCGTAGTAAGCCGACTCCAGAAGTATTGCTATAAGCGAGATCAAAACTGCGATCAAAAAACTGCGGATTATAATGTCAAGTTTCATTTTCAATCATCTTTTACAACTGCATCCTGAGATATAAACAAATTTATTTCAGTCGAATATCCTGTGGATTTTTAATGGGGACAAAAAACGGACTTGAAATTATGGAGCCTGAATATTAACCTGTGCAGCGTCATTCACTGTATCATATCGTGCTAAAGCGACAGGTGGGGGTAGTTTACGAGAACCCTATCATATAAATTATATGTATACCAAATGTCATATAATTATATATAATCCAATTTATTTGACTTGCATTATTAAAACGAGGACGGTATTAAAATGAGTGGGAAAATGAGTGGGAAAATGAGTGGTCAAAAATTAACAATCGTATCGAGAATTTTAGCAAAAGAAGAAAAAGAGATTTTGTAAAAAACGAATTGCTAAAACTTATTGACATTACCAGAGCAGAAGAAGAATGTATAAATTATAATTTGCAGCAAGATAATTAAAAGGCTGAATATATGAAAGCAACAAAAAACGACATAAACGAATAACAGATGCAAAAACAACAGTTAACCAATTCAACTAAAATTTCACAGACACAGACAAATAAATGGGGAGGAAATAGACAATGGATGCAATTACAATGATTAAAGAACGCAGAAGCGTTCGTAAGTTTAAAAATGAAAAAGTAGACAGAGAGACTATGAAGGAAATCGTTTCAATTAGTCGTTGGGCACCTTCATGGGGAAATTTCCAAATCGCGAGGTATACATTGGTTGATGATGAAGCAACTATAAAAAGACTTGCAACTGATGGTGTTAAAGGATTTGTTTATAATATAAATACATTAAAAGAAGCACATGGTGTTGCAGTGCTGAGCTTTGTTAAAGGTAAAAGTGGCAAACTGGAAGGAGATGATTATGCCACTTCAAAAGGTAATGTTTGGGAAGTTTTCGATGCTGGTATTGCATGTCAAACATTTTGTTTAGCAGCACATGCTAAAGGTGTTGGAACATGTATTATGGGAGTTATTAGTGAAGATTCAATTTCTAAAATAGTAGGTTTACCGGAAGAAGAAACAGTAGCTGCACTTATTGTTTATGGTTATGAAGACGGACACCCAGCGGCAACTCCAAGAAAAGATGTTGACGAGATAATGCGTTTTGTAGAGGCATAAAAAAGCAAAAACTACTTTTGTTAAAACCTGTGCAGCGTCATTCACTGTATCATGTCGTTCTTTCCACGCTCGACGCAGGAGAGCGGCCTGCCCAAAAAAGTGAAAAGAAGAAATAGAGGATAAAAAGAGACGCAAAAATTGCTGAAGAAACAAAAAAATGAAAAAACTAAAACCCTGGCAAGGGACAAATAAAAAGCTAAAAATATCTGAGAAGCTAAAAATATCTGAGAAATACTTCTTTTCAATATTTTCTCTTCAGTCTCAATTTTCTTTCTTTTTGTTAACGGGCCGCCAGACAAGCTGGCGGAGGCGCTTATATTAACCTGTAAATTAAAATGAGTCCCCTGTCGTCAAGAAAATTATTTCTCGGACCGGACAGTGAATCTTCTCAATAATTTTTCTATAGTATTCCGGAAAAAGATTAATTGACTGGTTAAAAGTTATTGTTTCCTTAATCATAGAAGAACGGAAAACTCTAAACGTTAATTACTCAAAGGTAAACTGATCTCTCATGAAAATCCACGTTCTCCAGCACTCCGCCCTCAACACCCTCGGCACAATCGAAGAATACGCTAAAACCAGAGGCTACCCCCTTGAGTCAACCCGCTTTTACAAAACCAAAAACCCGCCAGCCCTCGACTCCTTTGACCTCCTCATAATCATGGGCGGCCCTATGGGAATTTACGACTACGCCGAAAACCCCTGGCTGAGAGACGAAAAAGCCTTTATCAAACAGGCAATCGAAGCAGGAAAGCCTGTGTTTGGAATCTGTCTCGGGGCCCAGTTACTTGCTGACGTCCTCGGCGCCCGCGTTTATGAAAACGTGAACCGGGAAATGGGCTGGTATCCTGTAAAGGCGGTCCGGACGGAGGAAAATAAACCTGAATTTCTCAAAGGGCTGCCGGAAGAGATCACAGTTTTTCACTGGCACTCCCGGACCTTTGACCTTCCTGATGGGGCTGTACATCTTTTCCGGAGTGAGGGATGCAAAAATCAGGGTTTTATTTACAACGGCAGGGTTGTGGCGCTTCAGTTTCACCCGGAGGTGCATGAAGAAAGGGTTGAATCCATGATCGGGCGGTTTGGGGGAGAATTAGGAAAAGGGCCTTTTATCCAGAAAAAAGAAGAGATGGTAGGACAGGAGGAGCATCTGGCGGAAACTAAGGAATTCATGTTTATAGTGCTGGATAAGTTTAAAGAAATTAATCACTCTTAAAAGAGGTCTTTCATACCTGAGACCAGGGTTGCAATATCTTTCAGGGCAAGGCTCTTCTTAAACCCTGTGGGTAGAGCAATATACTTCGGGCTCCAGACCGGATTGAATTTTTCTTTATATGCCCGCAGGCCTTTGTAGTTATAAATATAGTCCCCGTTGGCAAAGATCAAAGCCCCGACTTTATGCCAGAGAGGGGCAAACTGCCTTTTTTCAAGGCCTGAAAGGGGAGCCATTCCGAGGGAAAAATGTTTGTATCCATTCTCTTTTCCCCAGAGAATGAGTTTGACAAAAAGGTAGTCCATTGCCGGGGCACTGGAGTTGTGGCGCATCAGGTCGATACTGAATTCTTCTGTACCTGCGCCTGTCCAGATGTTTGCAAAAGCCACGATTTCTTCTTCGTTCCTGACAATGGCAAGCGGAAAATTACTGAGGTATTTTTCGTCAAAAAACCCTACTGAGAACCCCTTTTCTTTTCCGGTTTTCATTTCCAGCCAGGTATCTGAGACCTTTTTAAGTTCGGGGATGAGAGCAGGTACCCCTTCTGGCTGGATAATTTCAAACCAGTACCCTTTTTTTTCTGCATTTTTCACTGCATAGCGGAAGTCCTTGCCTGTGCTTCCTTCCAGAGTAAAGGACTCCAGGGGGACTTTTGCCTCTTCCCCTATTTTGATCAGGGTCAGGCCCAGGTCGAGGTAAATGGGAATATATTTTTCGCTTACCTCGTAAAAGACGGCTCTGCCCTGATGCAGCTTGCTCATTTCATAAAAGTCCCAGATCAGCTCTTTTATCTGGTCGCTCTTCCCAACCGGATCTCCCATAACAATCCAGCTCTTTCCCGAGACTCCGTACATCAAAAAAGCCTTTTTCTCATCATCAAAAAGCAGGTATTTGTCTCTGGTAAGGGCAAGGTTCCCCCAGGTTTCCGGACTTTCTCTGAGAATCGTTCTTGCAAGCTCAAGCTCTTCAAGTCCGGGAAGGTGGATGTCCCTGGAAAAGGGGCTTAGCATTTTCATGACTCCAAGGACCAGCAGCAGGAAGAATACTCCCACGACAGCTCTTAAAAAGCTTGACGCCTGGGAATTTACCCCGAACTGCCACCAGAGTTCATTTGAATACTCCACATTCCTGTATGAAAAAAATCCGAGCCAGATGAAACTTACCAGCACAAGAATTATGGCAATTATATTTTCCCGGCTAAAGGACTGGTGCAAAAGCGAGGATTTTCTGAAAAAATGCTTCCTTGAAGGGAACAAAAGGACGGCCAGAGCAAAAAGCACAGCAGCCTCATGGTAATCAAAATCCTTCAGGAGGGCAACGCCTCCGCCCAGTAAAAGGACTATAAGGGAGAGCACATAAGCCCCGTCGATCCTCTTCCAGAGCCCGTTTGCCAGAAGCAGGAGCAATACCCCTATTATGCTTCCAAAAAACCTTGAAGCTTCAATGAGGGAGAGAGGGACGATGTATGTGAGTTCACGCAGGTATTGGGGGTTTGAGGGCAGGGCTCCGGAAAAAAGGAGGGAAATACCTCCCAGAAAGATCAGGACCGAAAAGACCTGGGGGGTTACCTCCGAGAAACTGGAATAAGTAGCCTTTCCGGCTTTTTTCAGGAATACTTTTCTCGCTTCAAATTCACAGAAGATCAGAGCAAGGAACCCGAACAGGAAAGGAAGGAAATAATAAACTGCTCTGAAGATCAGGAGAGGCCTTATTATATCAACCGTGCCGAAATAAGGCTTCAGCATAAAGAGCATCAAGGTCTCAAAAACGACAAG
Source organism: Methanosarcina sp. (assembly GCA_041596555.1). Classification (GTDB taxonomy): domain Archaea; phylum Halobacteriota; class Methanosarcinia; order Methanosarcinales; family Methanosarcinaceae; genus Methanosarcina. The sequence continues at coordinate 2,014 of JBFHIK010000115.1, read as the reverse complement.
CCCACCCGGGACCGTACTTATCAGTCCGATCAACTGTGCCAGCGCAAAAAATACAAGCACATGAAGCAGGGTAAGCTGCGGGTTTGAGGGCAGGAGGAAGTAGATTATGCTTCCTGAAAGCAGGTAGTCCGCTGAAGATAAAGCAAGCTGCAGGAGAGCGATTTTTGGTTCAGGGATCCTTATCTGGTACCCCATTATCTCAAGCTTCCGTTTCCGGAATGAAAAAAAGAAATAGGCAGCAAGAAGCAGCAGTAAAAGAATTCCAATTATATTCAGTAAAACCGGAGCCGAAACAGAGACCGGGATATCAGGGGTGTAGTCCGGCAACTTTACAGGATAAAAGGTGAAAAGCAGGCCTGCAATGAAACAAAACCCGATCCAGAAAGTGGAGATGCAAAAAACTATAATTTCCCAGATCTGGAGGAAAGTCAGTCCATACAATGAATACAACCTGTAGCGGAGAGAGCTGCCTGTAAGGAAATTAAAACCCGTACTGTAACTTATAGACGTGCTGATAAAAGAAGACCTGGCAGCCTGTTTGTAAGAAAGGGGATGGTTAATATGGCGGGTTGCAAGGTAATCGTATCCCGTTAGAACAGCATAGCTCAAAATAGTGAAAAATACGGCAATTCCTATATGGCTAAGGGGAACACTGGCAATGCTTTTCAGAATATAACTCGAACGCAGATGGTCTATCTGTTTGTCCAGAGTCCATAAAGCCAGGCCAAATATGATGCCCGGTAAGAGGTAACTGACTACTTTAAGGGTTTTTTTCTGTATACTGCCGTTTTGTTTCATCAGGATCGAGCATCTTTTTGAATTATGGGATCAGAGTTCAGTATTAAAGTTAAAGACAAAGCTCTGGATTAAAAGTTAAAGACAAAGCTCTGGATTAAAAGTTAAAGACAAAGCTCTGGATTAAAGTATCTAATGTTGAACTATTCATTTAAAGTTAATATATTTTTTGTCAGTTATCAGTCTGGAGTTTAAAATAAGTCCATATAAAAAGCTCAGTGAACTCCCGGTTTATGCAGAACTTACATGTTTACTTTGCAGGATTGTAAGGGGGATTTCTGCCCCTTTTCAAAACTGCAGACACATAAAATAACATTGAAAGGGTGTTGGATCACGAGGTTTTCACTTTGTCAACTTGCCTGAAAGTAACAAACCCTTTACTCTCCTCGCTCCCTGCCTTCACATTGTTTCTGGACACCGACACTATACGTTTTGTGTCTTTTGGTTGTCTGGTTCCTGCTTTTCCATTGTTCCTGAGGAATTTAAATTCCTTAGAAAGCATAACCAGCACCACTACCATCATAATATATTCCGTAGCCGGAGCTGCAGACCAGACCCCTTCAAGCCCGAAGAACCGGGGAAGGATGAACAGCAGGGGAAAGAGGAAAATGAAGATCTTTCCTAGATGGATAAAGAGGGCTGCTCTGATCCTGTTTATTGACTGATAATAGATGGCAGTGAGAAGCACTGTACCTTCAACAAGCAAAGAGAACATAATAATGTTCATTCCTCCAAGCGTAACTTCCATAAGTTTGGAGTCGTCCCGGTTGAAAATATGTACTAAGTTCTCGGAAAAGAAGTAGATTAACAGAAATCCTAAAGCTCCGACAAGGATACACGAAAACATTGTCAGTTTCAGAGTCTTCGAAACTCTTTCATAGTAGCCAGCCCCATAATTGAAACCGATAATTGGCTGTACACCAAGGGCTATTCCTTCAAAGAGCATGTAGAAGATTGAAAAGACAAAACCTATGATCCCGTAGGCTGAGACCGCAAGCTCGGAGCCGTATATGAGCAGCATGTAATTGTGCACAAAGAGCACAAGAGCCAGGGACAGCTGCATTACAAAGGACGGGAGGCCTGCTCTAAAGATCTGGAACAGGATTCCTATTTTGAGTCTCATGGATTTAACCCGGAGTTTCAACTTTGCCTCGCTGCCGAAAAGGTAATACATGAGCATCAATGCAGACAGAGCAAAGGCAGTTACTGTTGCAATGGC
>JBFHIK010000114.1:0-7746 GCA_041596555.1 Methanosarcina sp. | reverse complement strand
GTCACTTGAATTTGTGTTTTGATCAGGATCGTCTACGACGTCACTTGAATTTGTGTTTTGATAAGGATCATCTACGACGTCACTTGAATTTGTGTTTTGGTAGATTACATCTACTACGTTACTTGAATTTGTGTTTTGATCAGAATCGTCTACGACGTCACTTACGTGGCTTTTTGTGCTGTTATCTGCCTCTGTAGCTGATACTGAAATTATTGAAAAAACAAGAATTAATAAAATCCAGGTTACTCTCCATTTTCTACCAGATATTCCTTTACACATCCCTGATTTTTTCATCAATAACTACACCCCTTAATAATCCCTTTTTCAACTTAAGTTTGGGTTTTACGTTACTTTTCAAAGTGTCATCTTGATTGAAACCCAATTTGTTTAGAATTTAACTCTTTAGAACCCTTGTACCCACTTGTCGCACTCGTATAATGATGAAAATCGGCTAAGAGCCTATCCGGAAAGTGTTGGGACCTGCTGAAACTTTCACAATATACAATATTCACAAACGGAAAGGATACTCGGATATTATAGATCTATTGCAACTTTTGAACATGCATTAATGCCTTTTCGAATAGGCTCTAAGATTGTTTGATAATAGTTCATAACTTTGTTACAGTTGGTTACTGTTTCTTATAAAAATACTTATCTTTTTGTTACAATTACAATCAAAGCAAACCAGTGCTCTGGTCGTCCACTGATACAGGATTGGTGTTTTCAGGATAGAATATCAAACACGCCTTTTGATTACGTTTTAATGCCTTTGCAACACGATGGCTCTACAAACACCAAACTCACGGAGAAAGAACCTGGAGTAGACGTTATTACGATTACTGTGAAATAATACAAAGGAATACAAATGGAAGACCTGCTTTTTGCTTTTTTGGCTTACTCCCACATAATTTATGGAACAGTAATGCGTAAATCAATAGCAGTGGAAAACAATATCAATCGGGTCTGTTTCAAACGTGCGGTTCTATCTGATAATAAAAAGTTGTTAAGTACTCCAGTAATAGAAAGGAAATCCTGTATTCCTTTAACTTAGTGGAAAAAATTAATATGGAAAATTTATTTTAACATCCCGTTTTTCCAGAAAAACTTCTTCTTCGGGCTTCGTTCAAATTTTTCAAAAAGCTCAGGAGAAAGCTCAGGAGACTTCGTTTCATCAAGAGGGATACAGAACATTCTTTTCGGCTTTCCGGCTTTGCCACCGAGGCCTATGACGACGTAAAAAGGAATCTCATTGTCCCTTGCAAAGCACCTGTAGCGCCCTAACTGGCGAGCTGCAGACCACTGGAGTTTACCTTTGAAGAGTTTTGACCTGAACTTGCATTCTACACTGAAGATTTCATTGGTGGGCCTGTAGCGGAAGACAAGGTCAGGACCGCAGTCGGATTCTACGAATCTTGTATGTTTTCTTGCCATATCTGTGGTCCACTGCACGATAGAGAAGTATTTTTCATCGAAGAGGTCCACCACATACCTTTCGAAATCATCCCCTTTTTGCTCGGATTCGTTTTCAAAAATTACGCTTAAAATCGTCCTTAGCTTTCTAAATAGACCCATAGATATACCACTATTGTTTTTGTGAAAATACCGGGATATTACAGTATATTTTTATAAATGTGGTGGTATGAATAGAGGAAAAAGGGTAAAAAGTATTAAAACCGGGAAAAAAGCCATGAAATTGTTTTTTTACTAAGTCAAAAAACTTATAGATTCTGATATGAGTTTCTCAGAAAAACTTAATCTAAAAAAAGGATTATATTATAGTAGGAGAAATATAAAACTTAGTTAAAATAATTAGGAAAAAATAATAATCGCTGGATTCTACGCCTATGGGGAGAAGGTCGAAGAATTATCAGGAAAAATTGATAACACCGGAACGAGCAGCTGAGCTTATGGAGGAGGGCTGGAAATGGGCAGACCTGCATGTGCATACAACGTGTTCTTATGACGTGCTCCCGGTAAAAGATTTGCGTCCCGATAGCCTCTATGAAAAAGCCCTCGGGATGGGCATGGATTTTGTCACATTTACGGATCACGATACAGTCGACGCATACGATATTCTTGGATGGGACAGGGAAAAACTGGTATCTGGCGTTGAGATGACCATATATGACCCGGAGTTTGTCGGGCACACCCTGCATGTGAACGTTTTCGAACTTTATCAGGAGGACTTTCTAGAACTTACTGAAATTGCAAAAGAACATGACCTTAAGAGTTTTATAAGATATCTCAAACGCCATAAACTACCTTTTATTTACAATCACCCTTTCTGGTTTGAGGATCACCAGGAGCCTGAGCCCTCTGCCATACTTAAACTGGCAAAGCTCTTTCCTGTACTTGAGTATAATATGCATGAGCTTAAGCAAAAAAATGAGCTTATGATCGCCCTTGCGGAAAGGTTCGGCAAAGGTATCGCTGCAACAACAGACACCCACTCAGGGGGGCTGGGGAAGATATATACTCTTGCAAAAGGAGACAGCTTCAGGGAATATTTCAAAAATATAGAGAGAGGAAAAAGTTACATTGTTCCTGAAGACCTTACAAGAGAAATTCTGATAGAAGAAATGAATACATGGATAGACCTGATATTTGAAAAAAGTCAGAAGAGCCGGGATATAAAAAATTACCTTACAGGAATAAAGTCCCTGGATGCAATAGTAAGGGTCTCGAGGAGCGCACTTTTAAACTGCTCCCCCATGTTGAACCGGGCAACCATGAGCCTGCTCTACATGATATCAAATACCGGGCTTCCGGCTTCCCTCTATATTCACTCGAAAGAAAGCTTTGCAAGAGAAATTGAAAAAAAGATTAAGATTGAAAATCGGAAATAAAACCAGAATAAAGCCTTAAAATTGCTCCAGAATATCTTCCGAGAGATCAAGTACAGTGATCCTCGGTAACTTTTTTACAACCTCAACATTGCGCATGTCCACATGACGAGAAAAGGAGAAAACCTGACAAAACAAATTGGCAAACAGAAAGGAAATTTGAGTTGGAAATAAGAGCCCGGGTGACCACTGAAGAGATAGAAAAAAAGAAGATCGTAAGACCACATGGAATAACAGTGTTAACAGTATATTTATATATATGTAAAGAATATAAAAATTAACAAAACAATTTAAGTTGATATTAGAATCTTTTGCCAATGGAAATCTCCACAATTTCCAAGGAAAAATGGATTATCCAGATAATCCATTTCCTTTTTTATTTTTTCAAATTTTTCGTTGCCAGAAAGTTTTTTGACCGGAAAAGTGGACAAACTTAGAACAGATCCAGAATGGCTTCCGGGCTTTCAAGTACAGTGATTCCCTGTAGCTCTTTTACAATCTCAACATTGCGCATGTCCACATCCCTGACCAGGACTTCAACAGGCCCGCCTTTGATGGCATTATACGGGCACAATTCCTTACAGATCCCGCAGCCTTTACATTTCAGGAGGTCTATCTGGTCTGTGACACCGTTTTTCTCAGTTATCGCTCCGTGAGGGCAGTTATCCCTCGGGGGGCAGTCCTCGCAGTGCTGGCACTGTTTCCTGTCAATGTTGTAGGGCATTTCCGACACTATCGAACCTTCAATGTCTACGGGCACGATATAGACCGGGACCTTTCCCTTAACAGCCTGAGCAACGGCATTGGTTACAAGGGAATCGGCAATCCCATAAGCTATTTTAGAAACTGTGTTTGAGGTTGCAGGGGTTACGAAGAGGGCATCGTACCTGTCAAGGAGAAAACGCCCGACTTTGGGAGAACTTGAACCCTGCTCGCTTTCCCGGAAGATTTCTTCAAGGTAGTCTCCTCCCGAGATTTTCACAAGCTTCTGCTCAAGCCCGTACATCCGGAGCACCTCTTCCGCTGCCCTGGAAATATACGTGTTTACGGAAAGCCCGTGGTCTCTGATTTTGAGTTCCTTAAAGACCTGGTAGCTGCGGTCCAGAAAATGTCCGGCTCCGGTAATTCCCCATGCAATTCTCTGAAAATTCATGGACAGAAGTCATGCCGTAGAGGATAATATAATTTTCTAAAAAAAGAGTAACTTAGAATAGGGAAATGAAACCAGAAAGAATCAGAAAAGGGTATGGAATTTGAATGAATCAGAAAAGAATCTGGAGTTAGAAAGAAATTCAGAAAAGAATCTGGAGTTAGAAAGAAATTCAGAAAAGAATCTGGAGTTAGAAAGAAACTCAAATCCCCAGAATTTCATAAAGCAGTTTCATAGCTTTCTTTTCACCATCGCCCCCGCATTTGGAAGCAAGGGTTTCATAGTGTCGGATCCATTCAAGGTATTTTTCATCACCCGAAAGCTGATAGCGGGTTGCATGAACTGTAGCCTCGAGCACGGCATTGAATCCCCTGTTAGGTACGGGAAGGTCTTTTAAGTTATCTTCATTAAAGCCTGCATCCACAGGAACAAGATCGGCAACAAGAGCCTGCTCCGTATTTTTAACATTAACGCATTCGAAAACGACCCAGGCAGCAGCTTCTTTGAGGACCGGGAACTTAAGCCCACCAGCTGTTACATATTCAAACTCGGAGGGTTCAAGGTCGAAAAAGGTGGAACGCACAAAAAGGAGAGGGTCATAAACCACATTTGAAGCAAGATACTTTTCTTTAAGGACATTTGCCCAGGTATGGCTGCCTTTGAAGAGCCGGACAAAAGGCTTCCCACCCTTTGTAATGATACCTATAGGAGCGGCGTTCGGGCTCTCAAAGCCTGTGCTCACTATTACTTCAGAGATTCCCTCCCGGATCCCTAATGAAGAGAGAGCGATTTCCGGAGATAATTTTTCAGATTCCCTGCATTCAGAAGAAAGCCCGGTCAAAAGCGTAAGCCCCCAAGAAGAGAAATAAAGAGCCCTGCAATAATGAGATCTGCCGTAGAACCCGGATTGATCCTTTTCTCCAGAAGCTCGGAGTCAAACTCCTGTACTGCAGGAAGGATGAATGCAAAGTCACTGGCTGTTTTCCCTGAAGTTTCCCAGCCTGAGAGAATCTCGCCTGCCCTGGAAGAAACGTAATCCGCAGTTTCAATATCGAACTTGGTCTGGATGAAGGTATCCCTGTGCCTGGAAAGCAGTTTAAGGAAAGTATACACGATAGCCTCGTTGATTCCTGTGCCCGAACAACTGGAAACCGAGCCCCCGGTTAAAGCTTCTGCGTTACAGTTTCGTGCCTGCATGAACTCAAGAATGCTTTTTGCTCCCTCAAGGCAGCGCCCGAACCCTGATGTCCACTCATTTGCGATCAGGTCATACCCTCTGGCAATGTCCATAAGGCCGTAAAGGGTAATATTCTGTGTCCTGAGATCGGCAGTTGCTTCAGGATCTTCAAGATCAAATTCTTCGACGCTATTTACCCTGACTCCCGCATGCCCGAAAGCCCTGTAGAACTCAACCGCGTCTTCGCAGTTAGTTACGCGGACAAAAGCATGGGCTTGGGCAGCAAGACTCTCAAATTCCCCTTCTTCAAGCCGGAAACCTGCCTTCCCGGAGTGAGGGGGGGCTCTGGATATTTCGCCTGCAGCCATTGCCAGAGGAATCAGGAGTAAAAAAGCCCCAAAATGTGTATTTCCTCCTTTCTGCCAGACAGAACTTTCGGAAACCGCACTCCTGAGAAGTGTTCCTATCCCTTCTCTGCTCCTTGCAGCAAGCTCCAGGACAGGATAGACGGCAACCGAAGAAGCTACAAAATGCTCAAAACAGGTATCAGGATAATTATGTTCCCTATCAACGTTCCCTGGCTTTGGAGAGGCTGAGACCTCGAGCAGCATGGCAAGCTGTGCACAGCGTGCAATAAGGCTCGAGGTTCGGGATTCCTCTGCCCATTCAGGGATATGACAGGAGAAAGCAGTGTTATTGGGATTCATTTACCGGAATCCTGGCATGGTCAAGAATGTATTTTGCCAGCTGCTCCTTAAGCTTCATGTACTCTGCATCAGAGAGGTCAAGTGTGTTCAGTACACCGTCCCTGATCCAGCAAGGTTTTGTAATTTTACAGCACCAGACAAGGCTGCCGAAACAGGTGTCCTCCCCGAATTCCAGCATTGTGCCTCTGGCAAAATCCATTTTTGTCCGGGCGAACTCTTCGGCAGTGTATCCCAGCTTTCGGGATTTCGCATGTACAGGACAGGCTTTTACCGGAAGGCAGCAAAAAGCCAGAGCCCGGAAGTCCCCTTCACTGCAAACGTGTTTGGGAGCATTATACCAGCCTATTGACTGCTGGTAAGAACTTACACTCTCTACAAGTTCCTTTATCAGTTCAGGGTTTTCCATGGCGCCTCTTGCAACAGAGACCATGTCAGCACCTCGGGAAAACATGTCCTTTGCCGCAGCGAAGTCAGTAACCGAATTGTTGCCTATAAGGAAGAGCCTTGTAGCATCCCTGTAATTTAGAATCGCATCAAGGTCGGCTCCAAAACCTTCGAGCATGGAATCTACATGGATGATATCCGCCCCAGCCTTATCAATAAGCCTGGCAAGTTCGACATCATTCACCACATTTGCCCGTACCTTTACGGAAAGCACGACTCCTGTTTCCTTTATTGCCTTTATCCAGGCAGAAAGCCTGGGGAGGTCATGAAGCAGGGCTTCTCCTATGCCTGCTTCAAGCATTTCAGGCTGCTTGCAGTGGGCGTTTAACTCAAGGATTGCCCCTTCTTCCTTTACAATTTTTGCAGCTTCAATTAACGGCTCAAGGGTGGTGCTTCTTACATTTACTGCAACCGCACTGCCCGAGTTTACTGCCCGGATTTCCTTTTTTATAAGCTCCATAGGTTCATCGGAGATGAACTCTTTTCTACCCCTGGCTACGAGCTCTGATGCAACTGCAATAGATCCCTCATCAAGATTGAAGGCTCCGAGCACTACCAGTCCGGCATCACATGCATACTGGTTGGCAAAAGCGCTGTCGACAATTCCTGCCATCGGCGCCAGTGCAATGGGATTTCTAAAACGGACATATCCAATATGCAAATCAAATAGATAATCACTCATGTTTTACCTCTAAAAAATAAGACTGGAAACTAAACACAAAAATGATAGTTATAGTCACATATTAAGCTAACGAATCTTTTTAACCTTAAGAGAATATTTTTTAAAAGATTTATGAAATGGAAAATCCATTTTATTTTCTCGATTACAATACATATATATTAATATTTGGGCATTTCCCTAACACACAAAAATTATATAGATTACATGGAAGGAATGCACCTGTTTATCCGGAAAGGGAAAGAGTTAAAATCAGCCCGAAAAATCAGCAAGAAGTAGCTGAATACAATTTTATTCAAGCTCCTTCTTTAGCCAATCTCCTTTTGCAGAAATATTATCCCATAAATATATATGCTATCAAAAAATAGATAGGACAAGTTAATCAGTAATATGCGAGAGAGGCTGGGCGGCTGCCGGACCTTCTGGTCTGAGGAAAGTCTCCCCACCGCTCCAGACACACGAACATCTGTAAAGGATGTCGGGCGAGAGCCCGGGCCCTGGCACAGAAACGATAACCATCCCCTGCAAATGCGATGATGCCATAAGCTGAGGTCGCAGGGAGAGTGGATGAAACGGCGAATCCTCGTGGGTGCAAGTTGGAAATCGGGAAGAACGAGCAGTCTGGAATCGCCCGATTGGTTTTGGTAACGCTTAGCCGAATGCCGTCGATGCAAGAGTCCTCAGGGACTATTTCTTCCACTGATGAGTGGCAGGAATTTTTGCATGAACAGAAGGGAGCTTACACG